>CAMWIS010000027.1 GCA_947174375.1 uncultured Bacteroidales bacterium | reverse complement strand
AATCCTTCAGGCCGTCGAGCCCTTCTTCCGCAATCGTAAAGGCCGCTTGGTTCAAGCCGTATTGGATATAGAGCAACATGGCCTCCTGTGCGTAGAACGGCAATTCGTTGGCCTTATAGCCTAAGTCGCGGTAATGTTTCAGCGTTTCGTAGGCGCCAAGCAGGTTCTTTTCCAACAGGTATTGCATGAGCATATATTCGGCCACGTAGAAATTCTGCGGGTGAACCGTCATGATATGCGCCATTTCGGCCCGCGGTTGTTTGCCGTGGATATCGGGCGGAATCGGGCTCATCTCGGCGCGTTTGCGCAGAATCAGGGCATCGGGTTCCGCATCGGGGCGGTTTAGGGCCGTAAGTTTTTCGGCTTGTTTGCGGTAAAACAGCGTATGGCGCAGCAGATAGAGATACTTTTCGGCCAAGCCGTGCTGGTGCAGGCAGACTTGCGTCAGCGCGAGCAACGGCAAGACGTCGGCACGCAAACCCTCCCGTTCGATGATGTTCACGCCTTCGTAGGCGGCCGCCGTCAACGCGCCCGTCTCCCAGTAAAACCGAAGATAGAGAGGGTTGTAGAACGACATCATGGGCGTGGGGCAATAAAACAGGGAAGCCATTTCCGATACCGCACCGTACATCAGGAAACGGTTGTTGAGTTCGCCGCTCATTAACAGCGCCAGTTTCGTGCATTCGGCCAAGTGGCGGCGGAAATATTGCTCGCCGGGGCTGAGGTCGGGCTTATAGTCGGCGCCTTCGGAGAACCAATAGCGGTCGGCCTGTTTCAAGGCCGTGCGATAGTCGCCTTGGCGTATGGCGCGCCACGTTTTCTGATAACTCAGGTAGAGTTTCCAATCTTTGGAGATACCGTTCCGATGCCAGTTGGGAATCACATAGGCGTCGCAGACCAAGGCGACCGACTGGCGGCTCATGGCGGCCCAGGCGAAGGGGAGCGGTAGCCAGAGCAACAGGAGTACGGAAAACCATAGGATTTTACGTAGGCCGTAGGACGTTTGGACATGAACCGGTGATTGCTTGATGTTTATCCATATCTTCGGCTGAGTCCAATAGAGGCCGCTGAACCCGGCCGCGAAGAACAGGAACGGAAAGAATCCCATGCTCACGAGCAGGAACGCACCGCCGAGCCAGGCCCCCCACAGGCAGGCGCGTTTACGGCCGCCGCACGCGATGCAGAGCCAAAGCGCCACGAGCAAGCCCCAAAGCAGGCCGGTCGGAAATTTAGGGCTCACGGATACAAACAGGAACAAAGCCGTGGCCAACGGATAGACGACGGCACAGCGGTATAGCGTCGGGATGCCGGCGCGCCGGTTGTACAGATGCCAGCCGAAAATCCACAGCCCGAAGGCCGCCAGCAAGACGGCGTATATGCCAACCGTGGTGTGGTAGAACTGCGTGAAAAAGGTATGCAGGAACAGCGCCCCGCTGCCGTTGGCCGGCGCGCCGGGATAGTGCCATTCTCCGAACGGCCAGAACCGTTTGAGCAGGTCGGCGGTATATACAAAAAGGTATTTGCCTTCCTCGTTGGCGAAGTGCGCCTCGAAGCAGGCGATGAATACGGCCGCGGCGGCCGTACACAGTACAATGGATAGTATAGGCAGGTATCGTTTCATGGCGGGTTAGGTTAATGGCCGGCGCCCATCGGTTGGGCGCCCTGTTCATAGTCGGCGGCGAACAGGCGCATATCAATCGGCGTGGCCGGTGCCACGGCGGCCATCGTCCATTCGTCCAACGTAAAGGGCACGGCCGTTCGGTTCAAAACGGGAAACAGGAACGTGCGCAGTTGTTTCGTGTAAAATTCGCCCGATGCTTGCGGCAGGATAAAGGGCGCGTGGAACCGGCCGTCACGGTCGAAGTTGCTGATATATACCGCGGCCGTACTGCCGTTGAGCCGTTTGCTGCCGAAAACCATCCAGCGGCCGTTGCTGCTGAACTGGTGCGACTTTTCGCCGTCGGGCGAGGCGAGCGCGGGGATGTCCTGCAACGGGCACAGGCCGTCGGCACCGCGCCGGCTCAGGTCAATCAACGCCAATTCGCCGCCGTTCTGCGACGGGAAAGAACCCATGGGCAGGCGCGAGACCACGAGGTAGCGGCCGCTCGGGTCGATGGCGGGCAGGCTCAGGCTGGACGCGCTGTCGATGCAGACGGTATAGGGCAAAGAGAACGTGCCGGTGGCCGTGTCAAAGTCCATGGCCGCGATATGGTAGCGGAAGCGCGCCAAATTCTCCACGAAAGAAAGCGTGTCGATAAAGCGCAGTTTTTCGGCGCGGCAGAAGTAAATGCGGTTGCCGTCGGGCGCCCACACGGGAAACGAAACCTCATAGCGGGCGTTGTGTTCCGCCGCGGCGAGGGCGTCGCTAGGGGCGGGCAACAGCCGGTTGCGTTCTATGTCGTAAACCAACAGCCGGGCCAGGGTGTCGGCAATCAAATCCTGCGTCTTGTATATATTTGTGTACGGGAAGACTTGTATGCGGGCCGACGAGAACGCGATAAACCGCTGCGAGGGGTGCCAGGCGGGGTAGGCTAAGCGCAGGCTGGGGAAGCCGTCCGGCAGCGTGATTTTGCGGAAACCGCCCTGACGGTACAACAGCGTGCCGCCGCCATCGCCGCGCAGGTGGATGCTCATGCAGGCCGCGTCGTTCTGCGCCGAGGCGTGGCAGTTGAAGCACTGGCCGCCCGTGCGGCGGTTATCCATCAGCAGGCGGGTGTCGAAGTTCTCCAGACAGCGTTCTTCGGCCTCCAAGTATTTGCAGGGGTTCTCGTCGTAGGCGCTGAGGCGGTAAACCAAATAGGGGTCGATGGGGTCGGCCGAGATTTGCCAACGGAGCACGGGCGCTTCCGCAAGCGGTTGCCCCTGCCGGTTGCGGAAGCCGAGGCGCACATGGCCGCCCGCCGCCTGTTGCAGACAGCGATGCCAGTCCGCTACCGGAAAGCGGCATTCCAGCCGGCCGTCCTTGCGTTGCAACTTGACGTCCAAGGCGGCGGTAGGCGCGCCGTCTTCCGCCTGTGCCGCAAACGCCTCCAAGCGCACCATCGCCACCTGCGGCAAGCGTTCCTCCGAAACCATGAAGTCGAGCGGCGCGATATTGACGGGCAGCACGAGGTCACAGGCCGTGTAGTTCGGGAATATCGGCGCGCCGTCGGCTATCGCCGCCGGCCATGTCGCCGCCGGCCGCGTGCAGGCGGAGGGGAGACAAAGCCCCGCCCACCCGGCTAAGCAGAGGGCCAGCAGGTGCAACAGCGGTCGGTGTCGTTTCGTGGTGGCGGTCATTGTATTTGTCCGAATAAAAAGTGATACGTATAGGTGGCCGCGTGCCGGCGCGTCATCTCGTCAAACGGCAGCCCGCCTATTTTCAACATTTCAAAATCCCGAAATACCTTGCCCACCCGTTGCTCCATGTCCGGCGACAGCTGCAAGGCTTCGCGCGTCAGCCCCGCCGCCTCCAAGCCCGCCGCGTTGCCGGCATCGGAAGCGTAAATCAGCGTGGCCTCCTGCAGATAGTCCGGGATGGGCCGTCCTTGCCGCCTGTAAACGTCGAGCAGGCGCGGCACCTGCGCCAAATCTTTCTCCAGCAGGCAAAGCAAGGTGTAATAGTCGGTCAGGTAAGGGTTGGGGGTCGCCGTGTCGGACAGGGCCGTTTCGTAACGGAAAACGGCCTTCGCATAGCCGTCTATAAACGATTCGTCCGCCTGCGGGCCGGTCAGAAAGGCGGGCGACAGCGGTTGCGTCCGCGTGCCGTCGGGCGCGGAGGCGGCGTTTTCGGCCAGGGCCGTTACGGTTGCCACCCAAGGGGCGCTCCACCGCCGCGTTTTGGCGTCCTGTTGAAAGGCTTGCAGATAGGTCTGCGCCACGCGGGACTGGTTGGTATTGGTATATATTTCAAACAGCAGGTTCAGGCCGGCTTCGTCCCAGCCTAAATCCTCCGCGTGCCACAGCACAATCGGCAGGGCGGGGCCGTAAAGCCCCATTTCGCAGTAAAGCCGCGCGTAGGCGTAGCAATGCCGGTTGACGAAAGGCAGGGGGGCGGGAAACAGAACGCCCATCTCATGCACGGGATAATAGGCTAAAAAGCGGCGGTTCAACTCGCCGGTCATCAGCAGGCAGAGGCGCGTGTAGGCGCTGATTTCCCAACGCAGGGCCATGGCCCGTTCGGACGGGTGCTCCGTTTCCACGGCGTGTTTGCGGTAAAAGGCGTCGGCCGTGGCCAGCCCTTTGGCGAAGTCGTCCGCATAGACGGCTTCCCGCATCGTGTTCAGGCACTTCTCTTCCGGGCTCAGACAGGCCGTCAGCGTCAGGGCCAAGCCCATGACAAGGCACAGCCGCAGCCGGTTGTCACCCAAAAATCTTTCTATCAAGCCACCCCGATTCATATTGGACGATATATCTGCAAATTTAGTGCAAATCGCCTATATTAACAAGAAACCTGCCATTCGGTCACACCCGCCGGCGCGCGCCCGTTCCGCCGTCCGTCGGGCCGGGGCATAAAAAAAAGCGACGGCCGAAACCGGCCGCCGCTTTTTAATCGCCTGAAAATCCCGATTATTTCTTGCTGTCGGCGATGCTCTGGCTACGGAATTCCTTGAACAACTTGGTCAGTTCCAAGGAAGCCTTGCGGGCACGCGCGCCGGCGGCCTTGTTGCCTTTTTCGGTCAGAGCGGCGGCGTTCGTCGTGAAAGCTTCAATCTGCTCGTTGATTTTCTGCATTAAGTTTTCCATTGTTTTGTGTTTTTATAGGTTTATAAAAATAGTTTTCAGTTGTCAGCGGGTTAGGCCGCCGCTTCTTCGGTCTTTTTCTTCTTGAAGTCCAGCGCCATGATCCAGTTGATCATCCAGCCTTCGATCACAATCACCATGATGGAGTAGAACGGCAACCGCAGTTCGCCGAAAGCCACCAGCGTGGAGAGCGTGATGCAGGTATCGACGATAATCACCAGCGTACCCAGGGGGATGCGCGTGTACTTGTTGAGAATCATCGAAACGATGTCGCTGCCGCCGGACGTGGCGCCCGCGCGGAAGATAATCCCGATGGCCGCCCCGTAAATCAACCCGGCCACCAACGTGTTCAGGAAATAGTCGGGCACGAAATACAGCGGCAGATGGCCTTCCTGGGCGGGATAAACCAACAGCCCTTTCATGGCTTCGGGAATGGAGGCCAAATCGGTTTCGGCCAAAATGCCGTTGTGAATCAGCGGGTCGTAGCCCCATACGCTTTCAATCGCCCACACGCTGCCCAAAATCACGAACGTGGACAGGATGGTCTTGACGCCGAAGCGCGGGCCTAAAATCAGCGTGCCGATCAACAGCAGGGGGATGTCCATGCACGCGGCGTAGAGGCTGATTTTCCACGGCCACACCGAATTCAAGACATTGGAAATGCCGTAGGTGCCGCCGGGCGCCAAACGGTAGGGGTTGGCGAACATAACGTCGCCCACCGCAAAGAGGATACTGCCGGCAATGACCAGCAGGTAGGAAATGATTTCCTTGCGCCATTTATCGCCACGGAAAGAGTCGATAAATTCATTGCCAAACTCGCGCCAGTGTTCTTTGCTGAGCGCATCGGCGATGTCGGCGAAAAAGCCTTTTTTCTGAGCCATAACAGTGTTGTTTTGAAAATAAAAAGGACAATTTTCAGAAGAAAATTGCCCTTTCTATGTGTCGGTTAAAACTTACGCACCCAACTGGAGGCGGCGGAAAGCCACCACGGTGGCGTCGCCGTTCTGTTTAACGTAGGCGCCTACGTTCATCTTGCTGTCCATGATGTATTCCTGGTGCATCAAGGTGTTTTCCTTGTAGAATTTCTCAACACGGCCTTTGACGATGTTGTCCAACATCGCTTCGGGAATGTTGCCGGCTTTTTCGGCCGATACCGTCGCGATGATTTCGCGGGCCTGCTTGGCCTGTTCGGGCGTCAGCCAACCCTTGGCGGTATTGGATTCGATATGTTCTTCGGAATCCACGTGCGCGGGGTTGATGCCGGCCTTCGACAACGCGTTGTCAACCGCTTTCTGGATCTGTTCCTGCTTGGTCTTTTCGCGGGCCACCGCTTTTTCGTTTTCGATGGTGGCTTCGGGAACGTCCTTTTCGCAGACGGCAATCGGGTTCATGGCCGCAACTTGCATGGCCACGTTGTGACCCACCTCTTCATTGGCGTCGGCTTTGTCGAAAGCCACGAGCGTGGCCAGACGGTTGCCGTGGTGGTTGTAGGCGAATACGCGCGGGGCTTCGAGGCATTCGAAGTGCGCCATTTCAATCTTCTCGCCGATCTTACCCACCATGTCGGTGATGTGGTCTTCCACCGAGCGGCCGTCAATCGACAGGGCCTTCACCTCTTCGAGGGTCTTGGTGCGTTTTTCAATCGCGGCGGCCGAAACCTTTTCAACGAAAGCCACGAACTCGGCGTTCTTGGCCACGAAGTCGGTCTCGCTGCTCAGCATGACGATGCAACCGAACTGCTTGTCGCCCGTGGTGGCGGCCAAAATCATGCCTTCCTTGGCGTCTCTTTCGGCACGGTTGGCCGCTACTTTCTGACCTTTCTTTCTCAAAAAGTCGATGGCCTTGTCGAAATCGCCGTCGTTTTCAACCAACGCCTTCTTGCAATCCATCATGCCGGCGCCGGTCATTTGTCTGAGTTTATTTACATCAGCGGCAGTTATATTTGCCATAATTTACTCCTTCCTTTACTTTTTGGTTACCTTCTGAGCGCCCGTGGAGGCTACCTTGCGCGGACGTCTCTCTTTCTTTTCCGATTCTTCGGCGGCACCTTCCTCACCCTCGGCTTTCTTGCGGGCGGCGGGTTTCTTCTTGCCTTCTCCGGCTTCTTCCTCGTCCATGCCTTCTACGGCCAGTCTTTCCTGTTCGTCGGCTTCTTCGTCTTCCTTCTGCTGTTCCTTGTCGTATTTGCGTTCGGCCAAGCCTTCTTCAATAGCGGCAATCACTTCCTGGAGGATGATGTCGATGGATTTCGAAGCGTCATCGTTGGCGGGAATCGGGAAGTCGATGAGTTCGGGGTTGGTGTTCGTATCCACCATGGCCAGCGTCGGGATGTTCAAGCGGCGGGCTTCAGCCACGGCGATGTGTTCCTTGTTGATGTCCACGATGAACACGGCCGACGGCAGACGGCCCAGGTCGGCGATGGAACCGAGGTTCTTTTCCAGTTTCTCTTTTTCGCGCGTGATTTGCAGGCGTTCGCGTTTGGAGATGCTCTCAAACTGTTTGTCCTTCATCAGACGGTCGATGGCGGACATCTTCTTGATGGCCTTGCGGATGGTGGCGAAGTTGGTGAGCATACCGCCCGGCCAGCGTTCGGTTACATACGGCATACCTACCTTGGCGACCTGTTCGGCCACGATGGCACGCGCCTGTTTTTTCGTAGCGACGAATAAGATTTTACGACCCGATTTGGCGATTTGCTTGGCGGCGGCGCAAGCCTCGTCCAATTTGCTTATCGTTTTGTTGAGGTCGATGATGTGGATCCCGTTCTTTTCGGCGAAGATATACGGCGCCATTTTGGGATTCCATTTTCTTCTGAGGTGGCCGAAGTGTACGCCAGCCTCCAAGAGCTGATCAAAAGTTGCTTTAGACATATTGAAAATTTGTTTACGTTCCTTAAAAAACAATCGCCCAGTAGTTCCGCTCTCCGTCGTGGACGCAGAGCGGAAGTCTCGGCAATTTGGATGCTAAACGCGAAAACGCCTCTATGCAGGCGCCTCCGTTTCTAACGCTTGCTGAACTGGAAGCGCTTGCGGGCTTTGGGACGACCCGGCTTCTTTCTTTCCACCATGCGGGGGTCACGCGTCATGAGACCCTGGGCCTTGAGCGCGGCTTTGTGTTCGGCATCCACTTCCACCAGGGCGCGGGCGATGCCCAAACGCAGGGCTTCGGCCTGGCCGTTGATGCCGCCGCCGTCGATGTTGGCTTTGACGTCAAACTGGTTTACGGTGTTGGTCACCTCGAAAGCCTGGTTTACGACATATTGCAACGTACCCGTCGGGAAATATTCCTTGTAGTCCTTGCCGTTAACCGTGATATTACCGTTGCCGGCGCTGAGGTACACACGCGCCACGGCGGTCTTTCTTCTACCGATTCTATTGAAAACTTCCATGTTTATTTGAGGTCTTTAACATTAACAACAGTGGGGTTCTGCGCTTGATGCGGGTGTTCGGCGCCTTCGTAAACGTGCAGGTTGCGGAACAGGGCGTCGCCCAAGCGGTTCTTCGGCAACATACCTTTCACGGCGTGTTCGATGACGAAGATGGGCTTGCGGTTCAGCATCTCGGTCGGCGTGGCGAAGCGCTGGCCGCCGGGGTAGCCCGTGTGATGAACGTATTCCTTGTCCGTCATTTTCTTGCCGGAGAAACGTACTTTCTCGGCGTTGATAACGACTACATAATCCCCGCAATCAGCGTGGGGCGTGAAGTTGGTTTTGTACTTGCCTCTCAAAAGGTTGGCGATTTCGGAAGCCAGACGGCCTACGAACTGGTTCTCGGCATCCACTAAAACCCATTTCTTGTCCGCGTTCTCCTTGTTGACGGAAACGGTTTTATAACTTAACGTGTTCATCTTAATATGTTTTATCTACTACAAGCGGGATACGCTCCACGCAAAAGGAGTGCAAAGTTAGGATATGTTTTCCTATTTTGCAAGTTCTGAACAAAATTATTAACAATTTCGATTGAGCCGAGGGCAATAAAAAAGGGCCGCCCGTGATGGACGACCCTTTCCTATATTATAGGTACGCTTATTTCGTGATGCGTTCCAGCCACTTGAGCATCCCGAGCATGACGCCCATCGAAGCCAGGCAGATGAGCGCGAACACCGCCCACGTAATCCACTGCTGGCCGATGCTGTTGAGCATCGTAACACCCAGGAAGATGAACAGGTTGGCTACCGCCGTGGCGCACAGCCACAGACCCTGGCAGATACCCTGCAGGTGACGGGGCGCGATTTTGGAAACGAACGACAGCCCGAGCGGGGAGATGAACAATTCGGCCACGGTGAGGAAGAAGTAGGTGAGGATAAGCACCCACGGGCCCACCAAGGCGCGCTGGTCAATCGGCGTTTCGCTCCATTCGTTGCCGGAGGGGTAGCCCATCACCTTGGCCAAGGCCGAGAGGAAGATATAGGCGCAGGCCACGATGAACATACCGATGGCGATTTTCTTAGGCGTGGAAACGTCCTTACCCTTGCGGGCCAGGGCGCCGAAAATCAAGATGATGATAGGCGTCAACACGATGACGAAGAACGGGTTGATGCACTGCCATATTTCGGGCGCGATGGCGTCGGTGCTCACGAAGTCACGCGCGAAAATCGACAGCGACTGACCGTTTTGGTGGAACGAGAACCAGAAGAAGATGGCCACACCCAATACGGCGAACAGGGCCGCCATACGCTGTTTGATTTCCTTGGCCTGGGCGGTGCGTTCTTCGGGCGTGTAATCCACCACCGCGCTCTTCTCTTTGCGGACGGGGTTGGGGAAGTTCTTCTTGACGCAGGCGAAGATGACGAACGAAATCAGCATGGCCGCCACCGAAGCGATGAACGAGAAGTGAACGCCCGTGTTGAACACCTGCAGGTAGTTTTCGCAGAACGCGGTCATGGCGGCGGGATCGGCGGCCATAGCGGCGGCGTCGATGGCGGGGTCGAGGTTGACTTTGGCGGCCAGTTCGGTCAGGTTGTTCATGGCCGTGGCGTCCATGTTACCGCTCAGATACTGGTGGCAGAAAGCCGGCATCTGCGAGTTGTAGATAAGGTTCTTGGTGCCCAGCAGCCATTCGCGCAGCAGGGGCGCCACAAAAGGCGCGATAACGCCGCCGATGTTGATGAACACGTAGAAAATCTGGAAGCCGCTGTCGCGTTTGCTCTTGGCCAGGGCCAAGGCTTCGGGGCCTTTTTGGGCCGCTTCGGCTTCGAAGTTGTCGTACATCTGACCTACGATGGCCTGCAGGTTGCCCTTGAACAGACCGTTACCGGCCGCAATCAGGAACAGGGCCACGCAGGTGAACATCAGCACCCACGAAGGCACATGGCCGGGGGCGCCGCCGAAAACGGGCAGCGAGAGCAACACATAGCCCAGGGCCATGATGAGCAAGCCGGACATGATGGTGCCCTTGTAGTTCTGCAAACGGTCGGCGACAATACCGCCGGGCAGGCTGAACAGATAGATGCAGCAGTAGAAAACGGCGTAGATGAAGCCCGCCGTGGCATCGGGGATGCCGAATTTGGAGCAGATGAACAGCAACAGAACGGCATTCATGATGTAATAGCCGAAGCGTTCGCCCATATTGCTCAAGGCGGCGGCGATCAAACCCTTGGGGTGGTGCTTGGTGGCCGTAACCACGTAGTAAACCAAAAACGGTATGACCACGATCGCAATCCCGATCAAAACCGCCATAGCAGTGTGTGCTTGAATCCAAGACATAGCAGTAAGTTTATGTTAGTTTAATGTTTATTTAGAGGTACAAATATAGCAAAATTGCAAAACAAAAAAGGCTTCCGTTCGGAAGCCTTTTCATTTTCGGGGTGGAAGATGGGACTCGAACCCACGACCCACGGAACCACAATCCGGTACTCTAACCAACTGAGCTACATCCACCGTGTATAGGGGTGCAAAAGTACGACATTTTTTTAATTTCCCAAAATTTTGTAATTTTACACGATATTTGGTTGTATGACGCCTCCGTCTCCGCAACCGTAGCAGCCTGAACCCCAAATACCGATTTGTATGTACCTTACGCCGCAAAATATCCTTTTAATAGGTTCTATCCTTCTGTTTATCAGCGTATGGGTCAGTCAGGGCTCCTATAAGTTCGGCGTCCCCGCCTTGATATTGTTCCTCGGCGTGGGCATGCTGGCCGGCTCCGAGGGCGTGGCCGCATGGTTCGGGCATCATCAGGGCATCGTGTTCGACAACCCCAAGACGGCCCAGTTCATCGGCGTCGTCGCGCTCAACTTCATCCTGTTTTCAGGCGGTTTGGACACCAAGTGGCGCAGCATCAGGCCGGTGCTGTGGCAGGGCGTCGCGCTCTCCACGGTGGGCGTCGTGCTGACGGCCGGCGCCGTCGGGCTGTTCGTCTATCTCGCGCTCGACAATTTCTCCTTCGCCGAAGCCATGCTGCTGGGCTCCATCATCTCGTCCACCGACGCGGCGGCCGTGTTCTCCATCCTGCGGTCGAGCCGGCTCGCGCTCAAGCACAACCTCAAGCCCATGTTGGAGTTGGAGAGCGGGAGCAACGACCCCGTGGCCTACCTGCTCACCATCATGTTCATCTCGGTGATTCAGAACCCCGGCGACAGCCTTTGGGCGCTGTTGCCCCTCTTCCTGATGCAGATTCTCATCGGCGCCATGGCCGGCTATCTCATGGGGCGGGTCAGCGTGTGGATTGTCAACCGCATCAAGACGCATTACAACGGGCTGTATCCCGTCTTGATGGTCGCCCTCATGTTCTTCACCTATTCCATCGCCGACGTGCTGCACGGCAACGGCTTCCTGGCCATCTATGTGGCGGCCGTGTTCATTGGCAACAAGAAAATCGTTCAGAAAGAGTTGATACTCGGCACGTTCGACGGCTTCGCGTGGCTCATGCAGGTGGTGTTGTTCCTCTCGTTGGGCTTGCTCGTGCACCCCATACAGGTGTGGTCGGTGCTCGGCATCGGGATGCTGATTTCGGTCTTCATGATATTGGTGGCGCGTCCGTTGAGCGTCTTCATCACGCTCGCGTTCAATAAACTCGGTGTCAAGAACAAGCTGTTCATCTCGTGGGTCGGTCTGCGTGGCGCGGCGCCCATCGTGTTCGCCACCTATCCGCTCATCGCGGGGCTCGAAAAGGCCGGCATGATTTTCAACATCGTGTTCTTCATCTCCTGTACGTCCATGCTCATCCAAGGCACGTCCATCCCGGCCGTGGCGCGTTGGCTCAAAGTCTCCATCCTCATGCCCAAGCACCTGCTCTCGCGCAAGGAGTTGGATCAGAACATGGAAGTCATCGAAGTCAAGGTGCCCGTCGACAGCAAGCTCATCGGCTCGCAGCTCTGTCAGATCGTGTTCCCGAAAGGCGTGCGCATCACCATGATGGCGCGTTGCGGCGAATACCTCATTCCCAACGGCCAGACGCAAATCTATGCGGACGACCATCTGTTCGTCATGTGCCATGAGGACGACCAGCCCGAGATTTATAGAATGTTGGATTAATTCCGTGTGACCCGACGGGCCGGACGGTAGGCGTACCATCCGCCGCAGGACGCTATAACACCCTGCGGCTCAATACGATTTCCAAATTATCGAAATAAGACGGCCGGCGCGCGGAATCGGTCGTGACGTGGACGAGCACGCGCTGTACGCCCGCCGGAATGGCCGTGCGTATCTCCAAGTCATCCCACAGGTCGGCCGTGTCGCGCTCCGCCTTTATTTGCCGTTCGGCCTGCGTCGCCACCGCCTGGAAAGGCACCGCGCGGGCCTTCCGCCGTGCGAAATAGAAGTCCTCCGCGCCGAGACAGCCGTTCCCCTTCCGTTTCACCCGCACATAGAGGCTGTCGCCGGCCTGCACGTTGAACGAAACGGGCAGGGCTTCCCAGTCCCCGCCGGCCACCTTCACGCAGGCGTCGCCCGCAAAGGCCGTCTCAAGGCACTGACGCTCCACGAGCTCCGGGCCGGAGGAAAGCCCCCCGGCGGTGTCGGGCCACGTCTGGCATAGGAAGAAAGGCTTGCCGGCGCGGTCGCGCGCGTAGGCCTCGGCCGTGCACCGTAGTGTATATACCGGACGGAACGCGAAGAAGTCGGCCGGCAGGATGTCGAAGCTACCCTTGGCGTACAACGACAGGAAATAAGTCGGGTTCAGCTGGTTGGACGGCCATTCCAAGTCGTTGGTCAGCAGGAACGACAGGTCGGCCTCGTAGGGCGACTGGAACCGCACGCCCGGCAGCGGGAACTGCACGACGCGCGGCCGCGCCGTATATAAGAGCGTATAGTTCAGCATCTCCACCTGCGGTATCACGGAGGGCTGGAAGCTGTCTTCGGGCATGGCGATGCTGTAAGCCAAAAATTTCTCAAACGGTTCGGGCAGGTTTTCGGCAAACGTGCCGTAGAAGTGCGCGCGGCGGTCGAGCGTCTTGTAGGCGTCGGCCGTGCCGCAGAGCAGGAACAGCAGGGCGGGCGCGAGCCATACGGCCGGCTGTTTCTCCTTTAAGACGAGCAGGGCCGTCAGGACCCAAAACGGCAGGAAACGGCGGCCGAAGTCGGCGGCATAGCTGGGCGTAAAGCCGAAGAGCGTGAGCCATACGGCGGTCATTATCAATAATATGGCGAGCGGCCGGTAAGCCTTGCGGCAGGCGTAGCGGGCGGCTAAGTAAGCCCAGCCCGCCCACAGGAACAGATAGGCGTAGGCCTGCGCCTGCCCCCAAAACGCGAAGGCGTTGCGGAAGCCGTAAACGGGCAGGAAGAAGTCCGCATTGAAGTCCAAGGGTTGCGGCAGCAGGCGGTGGTCGAGCCAAACGACGAGCGACAGGCCCGCAAGCAGCGCGAGGCGCGGCCACCAAAAGCGGACTTTGCCGGCGGTGTCGGCGTCCGTAGCGGCCTCGGGGCGGTGGCAGAGCCCCAGCGCGATGACGGCGGGCAGCCAAACCGGGTCGGCGAGCACGCAGGGCAGGAGCAGGGCGGCGAGGACAACCGTTTTCAACCGCGTCCGGCGTTCGCCCTCAAGCCATGTGTAGGCGAGCGCGAAATAACCGAGCCCGTTGAGCGTGCCGTTGGCCGGATTCAGCCACAGGGGGGCGCTCACGAGCGCGAGGGCGAGCGCCAGGCGGCCGGCCTTGCGGTACAGAAAGCCGTAGCGCGCGATGAGGTAGAGGATGTAAGTATATACAACTTGGCTGAGCGCGAACACGAGCGCGAGTGTCTGCGGCGCGGCCGCCAAGCGGACGGCGGCCCGCATCGAAAGCCAGGTCACGGCGTTGAGCGTGCGCAGGTCGTCGATGTTCAGCGGCGGCAGTTGCAGCAGCCGGAAGAACGTATAGGCGCTGTCGGTCTGCAAGGGCAGCAGCGGGGCCACGATGCAGGCCGCCACGGCGGCGAGCGCGAACAACAGGTGGCCGCCGAGCGGCCGCGCCAAACGGCGGATGGGGCGGGTTTCCATTAGCGTGCGGAAATGCGGTCGAGATATTGTTGCAGGGCCGCCACGGCGCGGCCGCGGTGGCTGATGCGGTTCTTGGTCTCAAGGTCTAACTCGGCGAAGCTGCGGTCGTAGCCCTCCGGCCTGAAGACGGGGTCGTAGCCGAAGCCCTCGGCGCCGGCGGGCGCGTTGAGGATGTCGCCCTCCACACGGCCCTCGAAGTAAAGCGGCTGGCCGTCGGCCTCAATCAGACAGATAACGGTGATGAACGCCGCCCGCCGTTGCGGACCTTCCAAGCCGCGCATCTTATGCAGCAGCCGGTCCATATTCTGCGCAAACGTGGGATGGGGCGCGGGGGGCGCGGCTTGGATGTCCGCGAGCACCCGGCGATCCCCGGCCATCATGCGGGCCTCGAAGTCATCCGGCAGCGTGGCGTAGCGTGCCGTATAGACGCCGGGTGCGTCGCCGAGGGCCGGCACCTCTAAGCCCGTGTCGTCGGCGAAGCAGGGCACGCCGTAGCGTTCATAGACATACATCGCCTTTTGAAAAGCGTTCTCCCGCAGCGTGAAGCCCGTTTCGGGAATGTCCTCCATACAACCCAAGGCCGCCAAGCCTTGAACGGGGAACCTTAGCGAAGCCTGTACCTCTTTCAGTTTGTGTGCGTTGTGGGTCGCGAAAATGTAGTGGCCCGCCCGGGGCTTTTCCTGTGATGCCATGATGTGTAAGCGTTTATGGGCCGGACTTTCCTGTCCGAAACCCACACAAAGGTACGATAATCGCCCGATTTTGCCCAATTCATGTCCATTATGCCGCATTTACGCCCCCCCCCGTACAGCGTAAATTGCCATAAAAAAAATAATTAATTTAATTTTTTCACTGTCGAAAAAACACGATTTAGTCTATACCGAGCCACTCCAAAATGCGGGACAGTGTCCTGCATTTTGAGTTGGGGCCACTCCGCTGAGGTGGCCTATCTTGATTTGGATTATGCCGTGAAGATACCGGCTTACGCGAACTTTGCCTGTGCGAGGTCAAGCCGCTCCGGCGTCGGACGTTGCGCACGCCGCGTCTTGCGGGCAGCCTTGTCCGCCTTACAGGTCTGTTTCTCAGCCGCCAGCGCCCGCTCCCGTTCTTCCGCCTCTACGTCCGCCTTTACCGCCGCATGAAAAGCGTCCCGCTCGGGCGTACCGACGGGGC
>CAMWIS010000026.1 GCA_947174375.1 uncultured Bacteroidales bacterium | reverse complement strand
ACTGGACGTGATTTTGGTGAGCGGCGACGCCTATGTGGACCACCCTTCGTTCGGGGCGGCCGTCATAGGCCGCGTGCTGGAACACGAGGGCTTCCGGGTTGGGTTGATACCTCAACCCAACTGGCGCGACGACGGGCGGGACTTCCGCAAGATGGGGGCCCCGCGGCTGTTTTTCGGCGTATCGGCGGGCAGCATGGACTCGATGGTGAACCATTACACCGCCCGCCGTCGCCGCCGTAGCGACGATGCCTACACGCCGGGCGGCGTGGCCGGCTTCCGGCCCGACTACCCGACGCTCGTATATACGCAGATGCTCAAGCGGTTCTTCCCCGACGTGCCCGTGGTGGCGGGCGGCATAGAGGCCTCTCTCCGCCGCATCACGCACTACGACTACTGGCAGGACAAGCTCTTGCCGTCGTTCGCGGCGGAGAGCGGGGCCGACCTGCTGGTCTATGGCATGGGCGAAAGGCCGGTGGCGGAAATCGCCCGCCGGCTGGCGGAGGCCGAAAGCCGCGGCCTCGACCGGGCGCAGGCCCTGCAAGGTTGCCGCGACATCCCGCAGGTGTGCTTCGTGGCCGACGAACCGGTCGAGGCCGTGCATCGTCGCTACGCGGAAGCCATCGTTCTCTCGCCGCACGAAGCCTGCCTGAAAAGCAAGAAGGCGCAGGCCCGTAACTTCGCGCTCGTGGAGACGGCCTCCAACCGCATGACGTGCGAACCCATCCTGCAAGGCGTGGGCGGCCGCACCGTGGTCATCAACCCGCCCTATCCGCTGCCCGAAGACAACCCGCACGCCATCGACTACGCGTTCGACCTGCCCTACACGCGCCTGCCGCATCCCAAATACAAGTCGCGCGGCGAAATCCCCGCCTACACGATGATACGGCACTCGGTCAACATCCACCGCGGCTGCTTCGGCGGCTGCGCGTTCTGCACGATCTCGGCGCACCAGGGCAAACAGGTGCAGAGCCGCAGCGAGGCCTCCATCCTCAAAGAGGTGGAACAGGTGGTGCAGATGCCCGACTTCAAGGGCTATCTGAGCGACTTGGGCGGCCCTTCGGCCAATATGTACCGGATGCGGGGCAAAGACCTCGGCCTCTGCCGCCGTTGCAGCCGCCCGTCGTGCATCGTGCCGTCCATCTGCAAGAACCTGCAACACGACCTGCGGCCCTTGCTCGCGCTGTTCGAAAAGGTGTCGGCCCACCCCAAAATCAAGAAATGCTTTATCGGCAGCGGCATCCGCTACGACCTCATCGTGCCGTTCCTCGATACCAATGAGTGTGGCGCAACGGATTACGCCAAAACCATCATACGCAAGGGCGTTTCCGGACGGCTCAAGGTGGCGCCCGAACATACCGAAGCCGCCGTGTTGAAGACGATGCGCAAGATGCCGTTCGAACAGTTCGTGCGGTTCAAGCGGTTCTTCGACGAGGTGTGCCAGCGTGAAGGCCTGCGCCAGCAACTGATTCCGTATTTCATCTCGGCGCACCCGAACTGCCGGTTGCAGGATATGCAGGCGCTCTCGAAAAAGACGCGCGCGATGGGCTATCATCTAGAACAGGTTCAGCTCTTTACGCCCACGCCCATGACGTTGGCCACCGAGATGTTTTACACGGGCCTCGACCCGCACACGCTGGAGCCCGTCTTCGTGGAACGCGACGACCGCCGGCGCGACGAACAGAACAACTGTTTCTTCGACCACCGCCGTCATAGCTAAATTTTTCGTAAATTAGCCTCGTTTTATCAACCTATGGCCGATTACAAAACCGATTTCCGACAGAGTCTGGACCAGCGGCTGCTGCTGAAACTCTCGCCGCAGCAGATCCAGTTCATGCAGTTGCTGCAGCTGCCCACCGTGGCCATGGAGCAACGCATCAAGGACGAATTGGAGAACAATCCGGCCTTGGAGGAGATTTCCACCGACGAGACCGCGCCCGTGAACGGGGAAGCGCACGACGAGGACTTGGAAAAGACGCCGGAGGACTGGACGGAAGACGGCCTGCCGGCGGCCACGGACGAGAAAACGGAGTGGAACATAGACGATTACCTCAATGACGAAGACCGCGAGGACTACGCCTACAAGCGCCGCGACAACAACTATCCGTCGGAAGACGACCGTTACGAGACGCCCCTGGCGTCGGCCGAGAGTTTTCAGGAGTACCTGCTCTCGCAATTAGGCTTCCTGCCGCTGTCGGCCACCGAGAAGCAAATCGGCGAGGTCATCGTGGGCAATATAGACGAAAACGGCTACCTGCAACGGACGCCCGAAGCCATCGCCAACGACTTGGCGTTTTACGGCGGACTGGACGTGACGGCCGAGGAGGTCAAAAAGGTGCTTTCTGCCGTACAATCGCTCGACCCGCCGGGTGTTGCCGCCCAAAACCTGCAAGAGTGTCTTAAAATCCAATTAAAGCAGCTGGAACGGGAAAATGAAACGCCCGGGGAGGCCGAACTGCTGACGTTGGCCCTGCGGCTCACCGACCGCTATTTCGAGGACTTCCTCAAACGCCGCTACGAGCATCTGACCGAACGGCTGCACATAGACGGGGACAAGCTGCAACAGGTGTTGCAACTGCTGTCGGGGCTGAACCCCAAGCCCGGCGCGGCCTGGAGCGGCCACGACGCCGACGCCGCGCGGCAGAACCCCGGCATCGTGCCCGACTTTTACCTGTTTTACGACGATGACGACTTGGTGTTGACGCTGCACAACAAGAACGAACCCGTGCTGAAGGTGAGCGGCGCCTACAACCAGATGCTCCAGACCTACAAGGACGACAGGCAGAGCCGCGCCAACCGCGAGGCCGCCCAGTTCGTCAAGGAGAAAATAGACGCGGCGCGCTGGTTCATCGACATGGTGCGCCAACGCCAACAGACGCTGCTGACCATCGGCAACTGCCTTGTCAACTTCCAAAAAGACTACTTTTTAAGCGGCGACCCGCACCGGCTTAAACCCATGCGGCTCAAAGACATAGCGGCCGAGACGGGCTACGATATTTCAACGGTTTCGCGCGTGACAGCGCAGAAATATATGCAGACGCCCTTCGGCATCATCGCGCTCAAAACGCTGTTCTCGCAGGGCATCCAAAACGAGGAAGGCACGGAGATATCGACGGCGCGCATCAAGGAAGCCTTGAAAACGCTTATCGACGGCGAGGACAAGACGGCCCCGCTCTCGGACGACGTCTTGGTGGAAGAACTGAAGAAACAGGGGCTGAGCGTGGCGCGGCGCACGATTGCCAAATACCGGCAGCAACTCGACATCCCCGTGGCGAGGATGCGGCGGACGCTCTGACCCGCTTTTCCGGCGGCCGCTACCGTTGCGTGGCCAAAGCCTCCCACTCGGCGTAAATCAGCGCCAAATCGCGGTAAGCTTCCCAATAGGACGCATAGAGTTCAAACAGATAATCCTGCTCGACGAGGTATTCCAGGAGCGAAATCTCGCCGGCGCGCAGGGCCTTGCCCAACAGCGTCGTATTGCCGGCCTCGGCGATGGTCTTGCGGTATTCCGCCACCGTTTTCTGCAACTGGACGGCCTTGGCGTAGAGCGTCGAATATTTGGCGTGCGTGGCCAGCTGCACGTCTTTCAGCGACATTTCGGCCGACATATTGGCCAACTTGGCCTGTTTGACCTTGTTCTTGTTCTCCCACAGCGGCAGGCTCATGCCGACCACCACGCCGTGCAGCCCTTCGTTGAAGATGTTTTCGCCCTTATAGCCCACCTTGAACGACGGGAAAGCGTGGGCCGTGTTGAGTTCCACGCCTTTCTTGGCGGCGTCGGCCTCGCCCTCCGACAGCATGAGCGCGGGGTGCCAGATGCTCATTTGGCCGTACCAACGGTCGAAATCGGCCGGCCATTCCATGGGGTCGTAATCGGACTGCAACAGCCGCACGGGCGCGCCGCCCATCAGGCGGCTCAGCTCCATTTCAAGGCTCTCGCGGTCAATCAACAGGTTTTGGTATTCGTTGCGGAGTTTGACCCAGTTCATGCGGGCCTTGTTCATATCCAGGCTGTTGGTCTCGCCCATGCGGAACGTCTTTTGATAGGCGTCCAGGAGCGTGTCGGCCTGCTCCATGCGGCGACGCCAAAGCTTTTCCATCGCGTTGTAATACACGACGCGGATGCAGAGCTGACGCACCTCCACCTGCCAGGCCAGGCGGGCGCGTTCGTAACGCAGGTCGGCGTTGCGCACGTTGAGGTCGGACAGCTTCTTGGCGTAGGCGTAAACGGCCGGAAACTCGAAGGCCTGCACGACCTCCAATTCCGCCTCGTCACCCGCGCCCCGGGTGCCCCATTTGTAGGAAAAGCCCACCTCGGGGTCGCCGGGCGTCAGGCCGGTCTTGTAGCTGTATTTCTCGGCGTCGGCCGCGCTCCTGAGGGCTTGCAGGGCCGGGCTGACGTATTCCAAATCGGCCATGAGTTCCTTGATATCGGCGTAGGATTTGGGCTCGTCAACGGGGTTGCCCTGCAACGACAGGGCCGCCGTGTCTTTCTTGTCTATCTTCTGCGTCGATACGTCCGACAGGCCCGTAACGGCCACCGTCGCCACCGTGGGGTTGACCGACTTGGCCGACTGCGCCCGCGCGGGCGACAGGGCCGGCAGCGCGGCCAGCGACAAGAGGACGGCCGCCGTGGCCAACGTGTTCTTGAAGCCGCCGCTGATGGTCTGCGTGGATTTCTTCCGCTTGCGGAACCACTCGTAAACCACGGGGATGACGTAGATGTTCAACAGCGTGGACGTCAACAGACCGCCCAGCACGACGACCGCCATCGGGCTTTGGATTTCGTTGCCGGACAGGTCGCCGTTCAACACGAGCGGCACCAAGGCCAAGGCCGACGTCAGCGCGGTCATGAGGATGGGGTTCAGACGGTCTTCGGAGCCCTTGCGGATGAGGTCGCGCAGCGGCAGGTTCTCTTCGGCCTGCAGGTGGCGGTAGCGCGAGATGAGCAGGATGCCGTTGCGCGTGGCGATACCGAAGAGCGTGATGAAGCCGATGATGGACGGGATGCTGACGATGCCGGACGTGAGGTAGATGGCCGCGATGCCGCCTATGAGCGCCAACGGCAGGTTCAACAGCACCATGGCCGAGAGCGGCACTTCCTTGAATTCGACGTACAGCAGCATGAACACGAGGAGCAGGGCCGCCAAAGAGGCCAAAAGCAGCGTGCGGGAGGCCGAACGCGCGCTCTCGAACTGGCCGCCGTAGGTGATATGGTAGCCTTCCGGCAGTACGATTTTTTCCCGGATGGTTTTTTCGATTTCATCGACCGCGCCTTGCAAATCGCGACCCGCCACGTTGGCCGACACTACGATTTTTCGCTCCACGTTCTCGCGGCTGATGGCATTGGCGCCGCCCACCGAAACGATTTCGGCCACTTCCTCCAACGTGACCTTCTTGCCGGACTTGGTGGCGATTAAGGCCGAGCGGATGCCCTCTATCGTGTTCGTGTAGTCGGGCAAGAGGCGCACCATGAGGTCGAAGCTGCGCTGGCCTTCATAGACCTGCGCCACGACGTTGCCGGCAAAGGCCGTCTGCACGAAGTCGTTGAACTCCGAGAGCGAGATGCCGTAACGCGCCAGGGCCGCGCGGTCGGGCTTGATATGCCATTCGGGCGTCAGCGTCTGCTGTTCCACGCTCACGTCCACCAGACCGTCGATGTCGGCGATATCCGACTTGATTTGGTTGGCTATCTGGAACATACGGCTCAAATCGGTGCCGAACAGCTTGATGGCGATGTTGGCGCGCGTGCCGGAAAGCATATGGTCGATGCGGTGACCCAACGGCTGCCCCACGGTGGAGGCGATGCCCGGGATGGCCGCCAGACGCGCGCGCACGTCTTCCATAAACTCCTCGCGCGAGCGGTGGAGCAACGTAAACTTGACGTCTATCTCCGCGCTGTTGGTGGCCTGCGAGTGTTCGTCCAACTCGCCGCGGCCCGTGCGGCGCGACGTGCCGCGCACTTCGGGAATCTGCAACAGCTGGGTTTCGACCAAATTGCCCACCTGGTGGTTTTCGTCCAACGAGATACCGGGTTGGGTCACGACGGAAATCGTAAGCGAACCTTCGTTAAAATCGGGCAAGAATCCGTGGCCGAACGTAGTATAGAGGTAGCCGGCCCCCAACAACAGCACGAGGGCGGTTCCGACTACGGTTTTCTTGTGGTTGAGCGCCCAGTTCAGCGAGCGGGAATAACCGCGGGCGAGCCAACGCGTGAACCGGCCCTTTTTCTCCTGTTTCGTAAGGTATTTCTCCGAACCGAGCATATAGCGGCAGAGCAGCGGCGTGACCGTCATGGCGATGATGAGCGACATCAACAGCGATACGATATAGGCTACGCCCAGCGGCTTGAGCATCCGGCCTTCCATGCCCGAAAGGAAAAACAGCGGGATGAACGCGACGATGATGATGAACGTGGCGTTGAGGATGGAGGCGCGGATTTCGGTGGAAGCACTGAAAACCACCTCTTTAATTGGCTTCCGTTTGCTGCGCGGCAACTGGTGGTTCTCGCGCAACCGCTTATAGACGTTCTCCACGTCGATGATGGCGTCGTCGATGAGCGAACCGATGGCGATGCACATACCGCCCAGCGTCATCGTATTGACGTTCATGCCCAACAGGTAGAGCACGATCATCGTGCCCAAGAGCGAGAGCGGGATGGCCAGCACCGAAATGAGCGTGGTGCGGAAGCTGCCGAGGAACAGGAACAGGATGAGGATGACGAAGGCCGCGCCTTCCAACAGCGCGCGCCCCACATTGTTGACCGAAGCCTCGATGAAGTCGGCCTGCTTGAAGATTTCGGTATCCAAAACGACGTCGGCCGGCAGGGAGGACTTCAGTTCGGCCATACGTTTTTCGATATTGCGCGTAACTTCCAACGTATTGACGTTAGGCTGTTTGGAAACGGAGAGCAATACGGCGGGCTGCGCGTTCTGCGAAGCGTAACCCATCTTGACGGCACTGCCGATCTGCACCTTGGCCACATCGCCCAGCACGACGGGTTTGCCCTCATACACCTTGAGCAAGGTCTCTTCCATTTCCGTCAGGTCGGTCGTGCGCGACATCCCGCGCAGGGCGTATTCGTTGCCGTATTCGCGCACCACGCCGCCCGAGGCGTTCTCGCCCAAGGCGCGCACGGCCTCTTCGATGTCGGAGAGCGTCACGTCGTAGGCGTTCATGCGCACGGGGTCGGCCAAAACCTGATACTGCTTGTAGTCGCCGCCGATAATCGTCACCTGCGACACGCCGCCCGTGGCCAAAATGGCCGGCTTGATGACCCATTCGGCCAGGGTCCGCAAATCCATCATCGACGTGGTGGAGGCCTGCAACCCAATAAAGATGATTTCGCCCATGACGCTCGACTGCGGCGCCAAAACCGGCGTCACGTCGGCGGGCAGGCTCTCGGCCAACGTCACCATCTTCTCGCTCACGATCTGACGCGCCTTGAAAATATCGGTGCCCCAGTCGAATTCCACCCAAACGAACGAATAGCCCGGCCGCGACGAAGAACGCACGCGCCGCACGTCGGTGGCGCCGTTCACGGCCGTTTCTATCGGAAACGTCACGAGCCGTTCCACTTCCTCGGCCGCTAGGTTGCCGGCGTCGGTCATGACCACCACCGTAGGCGCCGTCAGGTCGGGGAAGACGTCTATATCCATCTTTTCGGTCGTGTACAGCCCGCCGGCGATAATCAGGAGCGACCCGACCACAATCCATAACCCGTGGGTTAAGGAAAAGCGAATGATTTTATCTAACATACCGTTCTCCTTTCTGGTTTAGGACGTTAGTGCGCATGACCCGCGTGCGGATCCAACGCGCCCGAACTCTGCGCCAATTTGACGGAAATGGCGCCCTTCCCCACGATTTGTTCGCCGGCCTGCAAGCCCGATTTAACTTCGGTACGCATCCCGTCGGTATGGCCTTTCTCTATCTGGCGTTTCTCGAACAGTTCGTCCGTGAGGCGGACAAAGACGAAATAGCTGCCCATTTCCTCCACGATGGCGGTATTGGGCACCGTCAGCACCTCGCGGTCGCCGATGGCGCGGATATAGACATCCACGAACGAACCCGGAATCCACGTATCCACGGCGTCGATTTCGAACACGACGGGAATGAGCGGGCTTTCAAGCGTGGCGCTGCGGCCGAACGATACCAAATGGCCGTTGAGTTCGTCGAGCGTATAGACTTTCGCGCCGTTTTTCTCGCGGAACACGGCCGTTTCGATGTTCTTGACGTCGGCATAGCGGCGCGGCGACACTTCGGCGCGCAGGAAGCTCCGGCGGTTTTGGGAAATGACCATCAACGTCTGACCCGCCGTGACATATTCGCCGTTGCGGACCGACATTTCGCGGATATAGCCGCTCATGGGCGCCTTGACCATCTGTTCCTGCTTCGAAAAGTTATCGCGCAGGTATTCGTATTCTGTCTTGGCGTTGTTGTATTCGGTGCTGACGCGCATCCAGTCCTTTTCCGACACGATTTTGTCCTCGCGCAGCGGCGCCTTGCGGTCGTATTCGGCCTTGGCCAGGCGGTAGCGGTTGTAGGCCTCGTTGAAACGGATCTGGATATTGTTGTTGGCCAGGCCGCCGCTCCCGATGCTCAGCACCTGCTGGCCGGCCTTGACCTCGCTGCCGTCGATGAAAGGCTTGCTCGGATAGATGACCACGCCGTCGGCCTTGGCGATAACCTTGACCTCATCGTTGGGCGAAGGTTCCACATAGGCCACGGTCTTGATGACGGGGCCGAACGTCTCGTAATGCACCGTCTCGATGCCGAACGGCACTTTCTGCTGCAAAGCCCGCGAAAAGGCGATCGTATTGCCGTCGGCCGAAGCGGCGGCCGCATGGCTGTGGCTGTGGCCGTGATCATGGTCGTGATCGTGGTCATGGTCGTGGCCTTCGTGGCTGTGGACATGGGCTTCGTAGCCCTTTTCGGCCGAACTGCCGGAAGAGGCCGGTTTACAGGCCGTGCCGGCGCAAACCAAACCGGCATAGACGAGTGTTCTGACTAATATTTTCATGGTTTTCCCTTAATAACGCCGCAAAAGTAATGCAAAAGACTTGCAACCGGGTTGCAAAACGGCAAATATACTCATTTTCCGTCAACTTTCCTTATGTGCTATTCCACGATTTTGGCGAGCAGTTTTTCCGTTTCGGCCTCGGTCGCGCTCAGGCGCGATTTGCAGATTTGGAGCAACTCGCCGGCCCGTTGGAGCCGCGAAACGAGCGCGTCGATTTCCACCTCTTCGCTTTCGAGTTCGTCCACGATTTTCTGTAATTCCTTGAATGCCTTGGTGTAAGATACTTCCGGCTTGTCGGCGGCTTTTTTGGTAGCCATGGCTTATGGGGTTTTGGTTACTTTCCGGGTTCGGGTCACTTCCGC
This sequence comes from uncultured Bacteroidales bacterium, assembly GCA_947174375.1. GTDB lineage: Bacteria > Bacteroidota > Bacteroidia > Bacteroidales > P3 > CAMXAS01. The sequence goes on along the minus strand of CAMWIS010000026.1, from coordinate 6,005 downwards.
TTCGGCCTCGCCTTGGCGGAAACGGATGCGGACGGGGTCGCCGGCACGCAGGTCGGCGGCGTCCTTGACGATGCGGTCGCCGCTATAGACATAGGCGAAGCCGCGTTTCAGGATTTTTTCGGGGCTGACGGCCCGCAGCCACTTCTCCCACTGCGTCAGCTGCTGCCGTTCCCAGCGGAATTTGCGGGCGGCGAGCGCGGGCAGGGCCTTGCCGACGGTTTCAAGCTGCCGGCTCTCCTGGCGGCAGACGCGGAGCGCGTGCCGCCCCGCTTCGCCCACCCGCTCCAAGAAATGCCAATGCCGGCGCAGGATGTTCTCGGCCGAATAGACGATGTTCTGCGTCATGACTTCCAACGCCCGCTCGAACGTGGCGAACGATTCCAGCAGGTATTCGCCGACCTGCGTGGGCGTGATGCCGTTGTAATAGGCCACCTCCTCGGTCACGGTCAGGTTGGTGGAGTGGCCGATGCCGGTCAGCACGGGCAGCGGGAAACGCGCCACGGCCGCGGCCAGTTCGTAGCGGTCGAAGCCGCTCAGGCCCACTTCGCCGCCCCCGCCGCGGATGATGACCACAATATCGTAGTCGTCTTTATGCTGTTCGATATGCTGTAAAGCCTGTAAAATAGAGTGAACCGACGCATCGCCCTGCAAAAGCGCCGTAAATAATTTGGTGTGAAAAACGTAGTGTCCGGCCTGGCTTTCCAGCACGCGCATAAAGTCGGAATAGCCCTTGCTCGACACGGCCGAAATGATGGCCACCCGCTTGGGAAGAAGCGGAAAATCAAGCGCCTGCTGCGCCGTCCACAGCTTTTCTTTTTTCAGGCGCGCCACGCAGGCCATGCGCTGCCGTTGCAGGTTGCCCAGCGTGAACACGGGGTCGATGTCCAAAATATGCAGGCTCAGGCCGTATTTGGGCTCATACTGGATCATGACCTGCATCAACAGCTCGGTGCCTTCCTGCAAGGGTTCGCCCGTGGTCTGCTCGAACCGGGCCGTGATGCGGCGGTAGTCGGCGCTCCAGAGCGTGGCGCGCATCTCGGCCACGATGCGGTCGTCGGTTTTTTGACAGAGTTCGGGGAAGCAATGGCCGGAGGGCGGATAGTAGTTGAGTTTGTGCATTTCCGCGCGGAGCCAGAAGGCGGAACCGTAGCGCGCGGCGATGGTCTTATGGATGCTGTTGCAGACTTCCAGCAGGCTGAACACGCGCCGCTCCTCCGTCTGTTGCTTGGTCTTTGCCGCCATAGGGGTTTCGCTTAGAGGCCCTGCCCGATTTTTTCGCAGGCCACGGTCAGGCGGCGGCCGCTTTCCGCGCGGCCGAGCAGCGCCATGATGTCGAACAGGTGCGGCCCCATCGACGTGCCCACCAAGGCCACGCGCAGACTGTTGTAGAATTTGCCCGTATTCCAGCCCTGCTCGCCTATCATGCGCTCGGTCAGCGCGTCCAAGGCCTGGACCGAAAAGTCGGTGGCTTCGGCGGCCTGCCACCAGGCCTGTATCATGGCCGGCATTTCAGGCTGCCAGCGTTTCTTGACCACTTTCTCGTCGTAGGCGGCCGGGGCTTCGAAGAAATAGAACAGCTGGCCGTAGAGGTCGCCGGGGAACGTCAAACGGTCTTTCACGAGGTCAATCATGCGCAGGCAGGCCGCTCCGTCTTGCGCCAAGGCTTGCGCGGCGGCGTCCAATTGTTTGTCTTTCAGTTGCTCCCGCAGGGCCGGCAACAAATCGGCCGCCGTATGCTGTTGCAGATAGTGGCGGTTGTACCAATGCGCCTTGTCGAGGTTGAACTTCGCGCCCGACTTGCTGACTTTCTCCAGGTCGAACGCCTGCACCAACTCCTGTAACGTAAAGATTTCCTGCTCTGTACCTGGGTTCCAGCCCAGGAACGCCAGCATATTGACGACGGCTTCGGGATAGTAGCCGCTCTCGCGGTAGCCGCTGCTCACGGCCCCCGTCTGCGGGTCGGTCCATTGCAGCGGGAACACGGGGAAACCGAGCCGGTCGCCGTCGCGTTTGCTGAGCTTGCCGTTGCCGTCGGGTTTGAGCAACAGCGGCAGGTGGGCGAAGGCCGGCATCCGGTCTTCCCAGCCGAGATAACGGTACAGCAACACATGCAGGGGCGCGGACGGCAACCATTCCTCGCCGCGGATCACGTGCGAGATCTCCATGAGATAGTCGTCCACGATATTGGCCAGATGGTAGGTGGGCAGGTCGTCGGCGCTCTTATACAGCACTTTGTCGTCCAAAATATCCGACTGCACGTGCACCGCGCCGCGGATCATGTCGTGGACGACAATCTCCTGCCCCGGCTCCACCTTCACGCGCACCACATAGGGCGTGCCGGCCGCGAGCAAGGCCTTGACCTCATCGGCGGGCAGGCTGAGCGAGTTCTTCATGCCCATGCGGGTGGTGGCGTCGTATTGCTGCGAAGAGGCCTTGGCGGCTTCCAGACGCTTGCGCATGGCCTCCAACTCCTCCGGCGTGTCGAAGGCGTAATAGGCCTTGCCCGCGTCCAACAGGCGCTGTACGTGCACCCGGTAGATGTCGCGGCGCTCCGACTGCCGGTAGGGGCCCTTGTCGCCGCCTATGCCCACGCCCTCGTCGAAGGGCAGGCCGAGCCACTTGAACGTCTCTATGATATAGGCTTCCGCCCCCGGCACAAAGCGGTTGGAGTCGGTGTCCTCGATGCGCAACAGGAAATCGCCGCCATGTTGCTTGGCGAACAGGTAATTGAACAAAGCCGTACGTACCCCGCCTATATGCAGGGGGCCGGTGGGACTTGGCGCGAAACGTACCCTCACTCTTCTTTCCATCTCAAAAAAAATTATCTTAGTTTATTACGATATCCCCTTCGAAAACGAACTGCGCCAAACCCTCCAGATACACCTCGGTGATTTTAGGCATCGTATTCAAAATGAGTTCTTCCGAAGTCGTCGGCACGTCGGTCTTAGGTACTTTAAGCCGCGGGTTGCCGTTACGTATTTCGAACTGCACTTTCAGATGGCCGCCGCGCGTGAGCACCTGCACCGTATGCGCCCCCTCCTTCGGGTTCGTCAACAAAACGTAGGCGATGGCCGAGGCCGTCACGCCGGTTCCACACGAAAAGGTCTCGTTCTCAACGCCACGTTCATAGGTTCTTACAACCAAATTATCGGATTTTATCTGCACGAAATCCACGTTGACGCCCTCCGGAAATTCGTTTGAAAAACGTATCTTGGCGCCTACTTTGTTGACGTCAATCCGTTCCACGTCGCCTACGAAACGGACGTAGTGGGGCGAACCCGTATCCAACAGGAATACATTGCGTTTCAGCGCGTTTTTGGCCGCCACCGTGCGGCGGTAGCACCCCACGCCCGCCATCTGCAACTTGACCAGGTACTGGTCGTTGAGCCCGTTGAGGATTTGGGCGCGGTGCAGGCCATCCACGGCCACGAATTCCAGCTCCTTTTCCATAAGCCCGAGTTGCGCGGCGAAAGCCGTGAAACAGCGGCCGCCGTTGCCGCACATACTGCCCTCGCGGCCATCGGCATTGTAATAGCGCATCCGCAGGCCGTGTTCCGAGTCCAACTGCAACGTCATGAGCCCGTCGGCGCCTATGCCGAAACGCCGGTCGCACAGCGACGCGATTTGCGACATCCCCAGCGCGGCGTATTCGTCCTTGCGGTTATCCAACAGAATGAAGTCGTTACCCGCGCCTTGATACTTGTAAAAATGGATTTTATCGGCCATCGTCTTATTTATTCGCATCCGCTGCTTCCACCTCATCGGCCGCCGGCTCCCCGAGCGAATCGGTGCCCGAAATCAATTCGAAACGCTGCATATCCGTCGAAGTCGTCAAACGGTAAACCGCCTCCTTGTGATACATCCAAACGCCATCCACGTGGTTTTCGAAACGCAAGGAGTCGGAATCGTTTATACCGTAGAGTATCAGGTTGTTGCCGTTGAGTTGATAGCCTTTGTAATGCACGGGCGACTCCCAAAACTCCACGTGCAGCGGCTTTTCGGACGTGGGGGCGTCGGCGGAAGCGGCCACCGCCTCCGCGCCGTCGGTCATGCCGATGTCGTAACCGCTTGAATAAGTGGCGTTCGTATCGGCCGCGCCGGCCACCGACAGGCTGTCGGACGACACGACCTGCAACTGCATGGCGCCCTCCCGCTTCAACTGCTCCTGCAACGGCTGGATGGACGTATCCACCGGCAGCATCCCGTCGGCCGGCCCGTTCCACAGGCCCGTCCGGCGGGAAAACGCCGGCGCGGCCGCCGTCAGCGTGTCGGCCTCAGCCGGCTGACGCTTCGGTTCACGCCACAGCGCCGGGTCCAAATAATATTCTTCCTCGCCCTCCACCTCGGGATGGCTCGCGTAGAAACTGTCTAAGGCCGACCAGCCGTGCGCCGAGGGCACGGCCTTGAGCTCGGCCAACGGCTTGACGTCGCTGAAATCCCAGGGCGAAACGTCTTCGGGCATGGACGGCGTATGCAAGGACACCCCTAAAAACAACAGTATCAGCAATAAGCCGACACCGCCCGCGCCAATCAGCCAAAAGCCTAACCGCCGTGACCGCCTGCGGGCACCGTCCCGATTCTCCGCGCGGTCAACCGACCGAAGGCGGTCGCTCACGGTCTGCGCCGTCTTCCTTTTCAATTTGTTCATCTTGCCTGTCATATACGGTCGCCGTAATGTTCTTCCGCATCCGCCGCGCCCCGTGTCTGCGGCTTCTGTTTCTTACCGCTGGCCATCGGCTGGATGGGCAACGGTTGCGCCGGCAACGGCTGGATTTCGGAATGGCCATCGTCGGGCCGGATCGAAGCGAAATCCATGATATATTCGATATAGGGCGCGATCGTCACGTCGCTGCGGTTGTTGAGCCAAATGAGCGTGCGGTGGTTGGCGTAGTCGTGGATGAAATACGTGCGGAAACCCTTCCACCAGCCGTGGTGATAGGCGATTTTCTGGCCGTTGCACTCCTGCTTGACGCGGAAGCCCAAGCCGTAGTCCTGCTGGTGTTTCTCGTCGAAAGGCTGGGCCGGCGTAAAAGCCAGCGTCAGGTTCTCTTCGTTCAAAAAGGCCTCGCAGTAGAGCGCGCGGTCGAACAGGAACAAATCCTCGGCGGTCGAGAAAATGCCCTTGTCGCCCACCACGCCGTCGAGATAGTCGGGCTGGCGTTCATAGAAACCGCGGCGGCGCGAGTAGGAATAGCCCTTGACCAAATGCGACTGCTGCCGGTTCTTGTAATCGTAAACGAACGTATGCGTCATGCCCAGCGGCTCGAAGATATAGCTGTTCAACACCTCGGCGAACGGCTTGCCGGTAACGGCTTCGATGATGGACGCCAAATAGGCGTAGTTCGTGTTGCAATAGCGGAAACGCGCGCCGGGCTTGAATTCCAGACGCGGCCGGTAACGCTTCAGCAAGGGCGTGATGTCGGCGTTGGTCAGCGGCGTGCGGTAATCCCAATGCTCGTCGGCCACATAGATATAGTTGGGCAGCCCGCTGCGGTGTTGCAACAGGTGGCGCACCGTCACGCTGTCGTGCGGGAAATCGGGCAGATAATGTTTGACCGGCCGTTCGATGTCGATTTTGCCCTCCTGACGCAGTTTGAGCACGGCCACGGCCGCGAACGGCTTGGACGTGGAGGCCAGCTGAAAGCGGTCTTCGTTGCTCAGGCTGTCTTTGGTGCGGAAATTCTTATAGCCGAAAGAACGGTTATAGACGATATGCCCTTCCTGCGCGTAGAGCACATGGCCGTTGAAGCGGCCGCGCGAGAAAGCCGCCGTCAGCACCGAGTCGAGCTTGAAATACTGGGCGCTGTCGTTGGCGTTGAGCAATACCGGTTCAAAACTCTCCGGCGGTTCGGGCAAGGTGGCCTCCATCGCGGTACTGGCCGTAAACGCAGGGTCTTCCTGCCAGGGGATGGGGGTCATGAAACCGATACCGACCAACGTGGGCAGCAACACCGAAGCCCACATACCGCCATTCTTCAAGTATTTCATATTTTAATTGTATTTTT
>CAMWIS010000025.1 GCA_947174375.1 uncultured Bacteroidales bacterium | reverse complement strand
CCGACAGCGTGCTGTCGCTGGCCTTAGACCTGTATCTGCCCGAGCGTGCGGCGGCCTACCGCGCGGCCGGTTTCCCGAATTATATTGCGCAGCGTCTCGGCCCCGACGCCCTGCCCGTGGAAGTGGCGCAGGCCATCGCCGTGGAACGGCTGCCGTCGCGGGAGGCGGGGGCGGACGGTCTCACGCGCATGGGCACGCTGTTGGACGAAGTCGTCTATCAGGGCAAAATCCTCTGCATCGTGGATAAACTGCTGCCCGGGGTGGACGAACGGCAGAAACTGTTTTACGACGAGGCGCAATGGCGTTGGTGCAAAGACAACGAGGCCGCGCTTTGGCACCATTGGATGAAAGAACAGTTGCTCTACGAAACCGATTTGAACCGTACCAAGCACTATATCAACGACGGCCCCGGCAACCTGGCGTTTCAAGACGCGCCGCCGCGGCTGGCGCAGTATATCGGCTGGCGTATCGTGAGCCGCTACCTGCAACGGGTGCCGGCCGACGACCCCGAATTGTGGACGCGTCCGGCGCAGGACGTGCTGCGTATTTCTGCTTATAAACCTTGATAACACCGTAGGATGAAAAGATTTTTATTGGGTTTGGCCTTGATGGCCGTAAGCATCGCGCCTCCGGTGCGGGCGGCGGGGGCCGTCATGGATTCCATCGCGGAAGTGGACAGCCTTATCGACGCGGCCGTGGAACGCGCGGTGGATAGCGCCGTGGATAAGGCCGTGACGGAGGGCAAGGCGCATAAGTTCTTCTCCGACCTTTGGAACCAGTTCGGCTTCGGCATAGACGCCCGTATTGACCTGCAATTGAACAAAGACCGCTCCGACGAATACGAAACGCGCTTCAATATCCAAAGCCTCAAACTCGTGTTCGACGGGAAGGTGCTGCCGCAGGTGCGCTATTACGTCAAGGTGCGTCTTACCTCGTCGAGCGGTACCTACCGTGACAATGCGGGCAGTGCGTTGAACAAGGCCTGGGTGGCCCTCGACCTCAAGAACTTCAGCCTTACCGTGGGGCGGCAGGACTTGTTGTTCGCGGCCTGGGAATACGACCAAAACTACGCCGATATGTATATCGCCACGGTCGTCAACGACAAAATCGACGGTGTGGGAACGGGCGTCAGCCTCGACTACAAGTTTTATGACCAACACGTGGCCTTGCAGGTCATCAACAGCAGCCCCGTCAATTTTACCGACACGCGCAACTCGTTCGCCTGGACGATGCGCTATGTGGGCAGCTTCATGGACGGCATCATCCAGCCCGCCGTTTCGGTCACGCTGTTCAACAACGCGGTGCACCACGATTTGTATTTCGTCACGGGCGGCCTCAAGTTCCAGCAGGGGCCGTGGAAAGCCACGTTAGACTACTATAATGGCCGCTACATCGAAACCACGACGTTCAATTATCCCAAATACGGGGTCGATACGGTGCTGAACCACTATGTGGCCGACCAGTCGGCGGCCCTGAATGTGGAATACCGCTTCCACCCGCGCTGGAACGCCATTCTGAAAGGCACGTTCGACTACCGTTACGATACGGAATTAAAGGAGGATATCTTTGCCCGCTACGGCGTTTCGGCGGCCGTGGAATACCTGCCGTTCGCACGGTTGCCGTTGCGCGCCCACCTCGCGTTTATGTACCGCTACTACGACTACAAGCCGCAGTGGGTGGATGCGTTTACCGGCGGCCGCTATCATGTGGATGAATTCGGGGTGTATCTGGGGATGCGCTGGTACTTCCAAATCAAATAGCGCGGCTGTCCCGCGGCGCGCGGCATGGCGGGCCCGCAGGGGCTTGCGGCCGGGCATGAAAAAAGCCGTCCTTCTCCTGTGGGAAAGACGGCTTTTCTATTGATAAAGGGTTGTCTTACAGACGAATCAAGCCGTTGGCTTCGGCATCGAGCAAGCAGTTGTAGATACCTTTCTTGCTGATGTTCTTGATGCCGCGCGCCGATACTTTCAGCGTGATCCACGCATCCACTTCCGGTACGTAGAACTTCTTAACCTGCAGATTCGGGTAGAATTTGCGTCTGGTCTTGATATTGGAGTGCGATACGTGATTACCGCTGATTACCCGCTTTCCCGTAATTTCACAAACTTTCGACATGGCTCAATTAGGTTTTTAGTTCTTTCACAAAAAGGAGTGCAAAGGTCGGCAATATTTTTCATAAAACCAAATTTATCCACGCACGGCTGTTGACAAAAAGCAAAAAGTTGAAAATATTATCCGATATTTTTATAAAATTTTATGTTATTCGATAAATTTTTGTAATTTTGCATTCGGAAACGATGACCCGACGGCTTCGCTTCCAAACATACCTTAAAATAAAAATATCATGATAGCGACTTGGTGGGATTCCCTCGACCTTCTGATGAAGGTGCTGTGGGGCATAACGTTGTCGGCTTCGCTGATTTTCGTTATTCAAAGTATTATGACGTTTGTGGGGCTCGGCGGCGAGGACGGTTTTGACGGCGACTTTTCGACCGACTTCGACGACCTGTCCACCTTGGAGGCCGACCCGGGCATGAACCTCTACACGTTCCGCAACCTCGTCAATTTCCTGCTCGGCTTCGGCTGGACGGCCATCCTGTTGCGCGACCGCATCGCCTCCGTCGCGTGGCTCATGGTGCTGGCGGTGCTGGTCGGCATCGCGCTCGTGGCCGTGGTCATGTATCTGTTCAAATGGCTCAACGGGATGCAGCAGTCGGGCAACATCGACGTGTTCCGCTCGGCGGTGGGCTGCCAGGGGCGCGTGTATCTGACGATTCCGGCCGAACGCAAGGGCGAAGGTAAGGTGCAGATTACCATCAACGGCTCGGTGCGCGAATACAACGCCGTGACCGATGGCGACGCCATCAAGACCGGCACGCCCATCCAAGTCGTTGAGGTGCTCAACAGCAATACGTTAGCGGTGGAAGAACTCAATTCGCTCATCGTATAACGGTGGGCGGTCAACCCAAATCGAAACCAACTTATAAAATCATACAGTCATGGCAGTTTCTCTGATTCTCATCATCGTGGCCGTCGTGTTCGTCACGTTTACGGCCATCCTCAAACGTTACAAACGTTGCCCGTCCGACAAGATTCTCGTTATCTACGGTAAGACGCGGCGCAACAAGAACGGCGGCCATTCGTCGGCACGCTGCATCCACGGCGGCGCTTCCTTTATATGGCCGGTATTCCAAGACTACGCTTTCCTGGATTTGACGCCTATCTCCATCGAATGCAACCTGACCAACGCGTTGAGTAAGCAGAACATCCGCGTGGACGTGCCCTGCCGCTTTACGGTGGGCGTTTCGACCGAACCCGACAATATGACGAACGCGGCCGAACGTCTGTTGGGCCTGTCTATCGAGAACATCCAAAGCATCACCACCGATATCCTGTTCGGGCAGCTCCGTCTGGTCATCGCCACGATGGATATCGAGGAAATCAACGCCGACCGCGACAAGTTCCTGGCCAACGTCAGCGCGAACGTGGAAGCCGAATTGCGCAAAATCGGCCTTAAACTCATCAACGTCAACGTAACCGATATCCGCGACGAGTCGGGCTATATCGAGGCGTTGGGTAAGGAGGCGGCCGCCAAGGCCATCAACGACGCCAAAAAGAGCGTGGCCGAACAGAACCGTCACGGTGAAATCGGTAAGGCCGAGGCCGACCGGGACAAAGACATCCGTATTGCGGAAACCGTGCGCGATACGCGTATCAGCACGGCGGACGCCAACGCCAAGGCCATCGAAGGGGAGAACAACTCCAAAATCGCGATTGCCAATTCGGAGGCCAACCGCCGCGAGAAAGAGGCCGAAGCCGCGCGTATCGCGATAGCGGCCGAAAAGGTGCAGGCGGCCAAGGCGATGGAAGAGGCCTATAAGTCTGAACGCGACGCCGAGTTGGCGCGCGCCGAGCGCGAGAAAGCCACGCAGCAGGCCAACGTCGTGGTGCCGGCGCAAATCGACAAGGAGAAAGCCATTATCGAGGCCGAGGCCGAAGCCGAGAAAATCCGCCGCATGGCCAAGGGTGAGGCCGACGCCATCTACGCCAAGATGGACGCGCAGGCGCGCGGTATGTTGGAGGTGCTTTCCAAGCAGGCCGAGGGTTTCAACCAAATGGTACGGGCGGCCGCCGGCGACCCGCAGCAGGCCGTGCTCATGCTCATCGCCGACAAACTGCCCGAATTGGTACGGACGCAGGTGGAAGCCGTCAAGGGCATCAAGATAGACAAGGTGACGGTATGGGACGGCAACGGCAAGGGTGGTGACGGCACCACGTCCACGGCCAATTTTATTTCCGGCATGATGAAGTCGGTGCCGCCGATGGAAGACCTTTTCAAAATGGCGGGGCTGAGCCTGCCTTCCTACCTCAAGGGCGCCACGGCCGAGCCGCAGCCCGAAACAGCGGCGGCCCCGGCGGAGTAGCCGGCCGCCCGATGGTTGAACGATAAGAAACGGGTATGCCGATAATAGTGAATGTGGACGTGATGATGGCCAAGCGCAAGATGTCGTCCGGCGAATTAGCCGAACGGATAGGCGTGTCGCCCACGAATCTGTCCATCCTGAAAACGGGCAAGGCCAAGGCGGTGCGCTTCACGACGCTGGAAGCCATCTGCAAGGTGCTGGACTGCCAGCCCGGCGACGTGCTGGAATATCGGCCCGACGACCGGCCTTAGACGGCTGCCGAAGCCCGGAAACGAAAAGGGGAACTCCATACGGGGCTCCCCTTTTTGCGAGATTATTTCTTCTTATGACGATTCTTGCGCAGACGTTTTTTACGTTTGTGGGTCGCCATTTTATGTCTCTTTCTTTTCTTTCCGCTGGGCATGACTCTTAGCTTTTTATGGTTTATAAATCCGTTTTACTCTAATTTTGAGGACTGCAAAGGTAGTCTTTTTTTTGAAAACAACCAAAAAAAACGTATCTTTGCTCCATGTGGGAACGTGGTGCACATAACCGCCGACGGGCGTTTTCGGGCTTGCTCAAGGGCGGTTTGTCGTTGGCGGTAGGTCTTTTTTCGTTATGTTCCGTCCTGTATGCCGCCGATTCGGGCAAAAGGGAGCGGGTCATCCAGTTCTCCGGGGTGTTGGTCGATGCCAAGGATCTGTCGCCCCTGCCTTACGCCACCATCCAAATCGAGGGCACGAACCGCGGTGCCATTTCCAATATCAACGGTTTCTTCACGTTTGCGGCCATGATAGGCGACCGCATCGTCATTACGTCGGTCGGTTACCGGCCGGTTACCCTCTACCTATCGGACACGTTGACCGAAGACCGTTATTCGGTGGTGCAGAGCATGGTGCAGGATACGATTATGCTGACCGAGACCGTCATCTACCCGTGGCCGTCCAAAGAAAAATTCCGCGAGGCTTTCGTCAACCTCGAACTGCCGGAAACGAACGCCGACATCCTGCGCAAGAATTTCACGCTGGCCGCCATGCGCGAACTGGCCAAGGCCGGGAAGATGGACGCCGGCATGAATTACCAAGACCTGACGCGGCAGCAGGTCGATAAACTGTATTATCAGGGGCAGATAGCGCCCAATAATTTGTTCAATCCGTTTGCCTGGGCCAAGTTCATCCAAAGGTGGAAGGCGCAGCGGCAGCAGGATCAGAAAGAGCGTCGGAGCGGCGATTTTGAGGAGTATGGCAGTGAAGTGGGAGAGTATTAGACGCGCGTTCCGGGTTTGGTGTTTGGCCCTGTTGTTTGTCGGGGCGGGCTTTGAATCGTTGCAGGCGGGGGCCGTTCTCCGCGGGCGCGTCGTGAACCAGGCCGGCCAACCGTTGCCCTACGTAGCCGTCGGCGTCGTCAACCTGACCAAGCCCATCGGCACCTTTACCGATACCGCGGGCTTTTTCACACTGGAAGTGCCGTCGGGCGTGTCGTTGCTCGTGCGTTTTTCCCATGTCGCCTACGAAAATGTCTCCCGTTCGATGATTCTCCTCAAGGGCGAAGTCAAGAACATCCAACAGCGGTTGGCGGTTCAGGACAATGAACTCACCGGCGTTACGGTTACGGGCAACCGCAAGGGCTATGTGACGATAGACCCGCTCGTGGCGCGCAATATGATCGGGTTTACCGGCGGCGTGGAAGAGGTGCTGATGTCGTTGCCGGGCGTCAATTCCAACAACGAACTGAGTTCCCAGTATTCGGTGCGCGGCGGTAACTACGACGAGAACCTGATTTATGTCAACGACATCGAAATCTACCGTTCGTTCCTGATACGGAGCGGCGAACAGGAGGGCATGAGCTTCATCAACCCCGATTTGGTGGGCAGCACCAACTTTTCGAGCGGCGGCTTCGAGGCCAAATACGGCGACAAGATGTCGTCGGTGCTGGATATCCGTTACCGCGAGCCCAAGGCGTTCGCCGGCTCGGTGGGGCTTAACTTCATGGGCGGCAACATGCATCTGGAAGGGCTTTCCAAAGACAAGAAATTCACCTACCTGCTCGGCTTGCGGCATAAGGCCACGCAATACGTGCTCAAAACCTTGGACCGCAAGGGCAACTACAAGCCGTCCTTTACCGATTTCCAAACGTTTATGACCTACCAACTTGACGAGCGCAACAAATTCTCGTTTTTTGGCAACGTGTCCTACAACGTCTATAAGTTCGTCCCCACCACGCAGCAGACACGCATCGGCGCCTACAACGACCCGCTGATGTTCACGGTGGCGTTCGAGGGGCAGGAGCGCGACGTGTTCGCGTCTTATTACGGGGCGTTCGTTTGGGCGAACCGGACGTCGCAGAAACTCAAAAACAGTTTGACGTTCAGTTTTTTCAATACGATAGAGCGCGAGAACTACGACATAGCGGGCGCGTATCTGCTCAGCGCCGTGGAAGAGGGGAAAGACGACAGCTTCGGCGGGCAGGGCGAACCCATAGGCGCCGGCACGTTCCTGAATCATGGCCGCAACTATCTCAACGGCATCATTACGGTGCTCGACTACAAGGGCGATTATGTGACGCAGCCGGCCATCGTCCACTGGGGGATGCGCTACCGTTACGAGGACATCATCGACCGCATCGACGAGTGGAGCGTGCAGGATTCGGCCGGCTATGTGCTGCCGAACGACTGGTTTACGCAGCCCGGGCAAGACCCCGACTTGGAAGCGCCCAAGGTGCAGTCGCGCTATGTGTCGAACCATCATATGCAGTCGCACCGGCTTATGGGCTACGCACAGGGGCTGTTCGATTTCGGCAGCAACGAGATGTATCAGCTTACGGCCGGCGTGCGTATGTCGTACTGGTCGATGAACAATGAGTTCTGCATCAGCCCGCGTCTTAATTTCGCCTACCAGCCCGATTGGAAAATATATACAGTATTCCGCGCGGCCGTCGGCCACTATGTGCAGGCGCCGCTGTACAAGGAATTGCGCGACGTCTATGGCAATCTGCATACCGACGTCAAGGCGCAGAAATCCATCCACGCCATCCTGAGCGCGGAAATCGGTTTTTCGATGTGGGACCGCCCGTTCAAATTCACGGGGGAAGCCTATTACAAATACCTTTACGATTTGAACCCCTACGAAATGGATAACATCCGCATCCGTTACATGGGGCGTAACTGCGCTTACGGTTACGCCACGGGGGTGGATCTGCGCCTGTCGGGCGAGTTCGTGCAGGGGGCCGAGTCGTGGGTCAGCGTGGCCTTCCTCAAAACCAGCGACGACATCACGTTTGTGGATGAAACCACGGGCCTTACGACGCAAACCGGCATGATTCCGCGCCCCACCGACCAGCTGTTCTCCATCAACGTGTTCTTTCAGGATTATTTCCTGCGGAACAAGAACATGAAGGTGTATGTAAACGGCGTTTTCGCCACGGGGATGCCGAGCGGCAATGTGGAGCGTCTGACCGACCCGGAACGTATGAAATGGCGCGGCCACGAGCGTCTGCCGTCCTACAAGCGCGTCGATCTCGGTATGGCGTTCCGCCTCAAAGGGCCCAACAAGGTGTACGGGCCCAAAAACCCGTTTACCTATCTCAAAAGCATTTGGTTGGGGCTGGAACTGTTCAATATGTTCCAGATGAACAATACGATTTCCTATACGTGGATCAACACGTTCGACGGCCGGTCGTTCGCCATCCCGAACCGGCTCACGCCCATGCAGGTCAATGTCAAATTGGACGTGGAATTCTAAGCCGTCTTATCGTAACCGAAAATAGCCCATACGTTGAACACCACGGCAAAGCCGAGGATGCAGAAGAATTGCGGGAGCAAGTCCGCAAAGCCGCTGCCTTTCATGACGATGAGCCGCACCACGTCGATGAGGTAGGCCGTGGGGTTGAACCATGTGATGACCTGCGCCCAGTAGGGCATACTGCTGATGGGCGTAAACAGGCCGCCCATGAGGAAGAAAATCAGCAGGAAGAAAAAGGCGATGAACATGGATTGTTGCTGGGTCTTGGCCGCCACCGAAATCAACAGCCCGAAGCCCGTAAAGGCTACGACATAGACGGCGGCAAACGCATAGAGCGTGAGCAGGCTGCCGGCCGGCACGATGCCGTACATGAAGCGGGCGATGACCAAGCCGATGGCCAGCGTCAGCAGGCCGATAATCCAAAACGGGATGACCTTGGCCAACAGGTACGACTGTTTGGGCACGGGGCTCACGTTGATTTGTTCCAGCGTGCCCTGTTCCTTTTCCGACACGATGTTGAGCGCGGCCAGGATGCCGCCCACCAGCGTCAGCAGCATGACGAGGATGCCGGGCACCATATAGGTCTTGTAGTCGAGTTGCGTGTTGTAGCGGTATTGCGGAATGACCTGCACCCGCGCTTGCAGGGCGGCGTCCGGGTAGGCGATGTCGCCGCGGGCGATGAGGTCGGCGGCGAACGATTGCAGGATTTGGTTCAGATAAGAAGACCCGATGCTGCCCATCGTGCCGTCCACGGCATCTACGGCTATCATGAGGCCCGCCTTGGCGGTCAGGCGTAGGCTTTTTTCAAAATGCGGCGGGATTTCCAAAATCAAATGCGCCTTGCCGTCCTCCAACAATTCCAACGCCTGTTCGTAAGACGTGCCGGCCAAAACGAGGTTGAAATAGCGGGAGGCGCTCAGCTTGGCCGTCAGCTCCGCCGACAGCGTGGAGTGGTCGGCGTCCACGACCGCCAGGTTGATATGGCGGATTTCGTAAGTGGCGGCATGGGGCAGGATGGCCAACTGAATCGTCGGCAGCGCGATGATCATGGCCAAGATGATGCGGTTGCGCACAATCTGCTTGAATTCCTTTTCCAACAGAAATAGAAACGTCCTCACGATAGCCGGATTTTAAAGCGTGACACACTGATGCCGATAAACAATACCGTCATGCCCAACAAAATGAGCCATTGTTTCCAAATGAGGCCGATGCCGAGCCCCTTGATCATGATGGCCTTGGTCATGTCGATGAACCACGTGGCCGGCACGATTTTGGAAACCCATTGCAAGGGCATCGGCATATTCTCGATGGGAAACAGCAGCCCGGCCAGCAGCACGGTGGGCAACATCAAGCCCATGAGCGAGATAATCATGGCGATTTGCTGCGTGCTTGAAACCGTCGAAATGAGCAGCCCCAAGGCCAAGGATGCAAATATATACGTTATGCTGACGCCGAACAACAGCGCGATGCTGCCTTGGATGGGCACGCCGAACACGAACATCGACAGCAGGATGATGGTCACGATGTTGATGAGCGCGATGACGAAATAGGGTATCGTCTTGGAGAAGATGATATACAGCGGTTTGGACGGTGACACGAGCAGCACTTCCATCGTGCCGGTCTCTTTCTCGCGCACGATGGAGACCGAGGTCATGAGCGTGCAAATGAGCATGAGCACGAGCCCGATGACGCCGGGTACGAACGTATAGGCGCTTTTGAGCTGCGGGTTGTAGAGCATCCGCGTTTCCACGTCCAGCACGGGTTCAAGACCGGCGAACTGCGCCGCGATGCCTTGCAGGTAGCCGGTCAGGATGCTGGCTTCGTTGGGGTTGGAGGCGTCCACGATCAGTTGGAGCGGCGCTTCCTGCCCCGCACCGATGCGGCGGCTCCAGTCCTGCGGTATCACGATGGCGATTTTGACCTTGCCTTTCTTGAAGATGGCGTCGATGTCGCGGTCGGATTCTATATACTGCACGATGTCGAAATAGCGGCCCGATTCTATCTCTTTCAACAACGCGCGGCTTTCGGCGGTTTGGCATTCGTCCAGGGCCACCACCGACGAGTTCTGTATGTCGGTCGTGATGGCGAAGCCGAACAGCAGCACCTGCACCACCGGCATGAGCAGCAGAATCAGAATCGTCTGCCGGTCGCGGAAGATGTGCAGGAACTCCTTGTTGACGAATGCCCAAAATTGTTTCATCAGTCGGCGCTTCTTTGGGCCTTGCGGGCCAGTTGTCTAAATACCTCGTCCATGGAGCGGGCCTCCATGCGTTTTTTCAGTTCGCGGGGGCTGTCCAACGCCTCGATGCGGCCGTCCACCATAATCGATACGCGGTCGCAGTATTCGGCTTCGTCCATATAGTGGGTCGTGACGAAAACCGTAATACCCTGTTCCACGGCCTCGTAGATGAGCTCCCAAAACTGCCGCCGCGTAATCGGGTCCACGCCGCCCGTGGGCTCGTCCAAAAAGACGATTTGCGGTTCATGGAAGATGGCCACGGAAAACGCCAGCTTCTGTTTCCAACCCAGCGGCAGTTTCTCCACAAACGTGTTTTTCTCCGCCATAAAGCCCAGGCGGTTCAGCAGTTCGTCGGTCTTGGCGGCGATGCGTTTCGGCTTCATTCCGTATATACCGGCGAACAGCCGGATGTTCTCCCATACCTTAAGGTCGTTGTAAAGCGAGAACTTTTGGCTCATGTAGCCGATGTTCTTCTTGATCTGTTCCTGTTGCCGCGCGATGTCGAAGCCGGCCACGGTGCCGTGGCCTTCGGTGGGGCGGCTCAGCCCGCAGAGCATCCGCATGGCCGTGGTCTTGCCCGCGCCGTTCGCGCCCAAAAAGCCGAAGATCTCGCCTTTGCGCACTTCGAACGAGATATGATCCACGGCCGTAAAGTCACCGAAACGTTTGGTCAGGTTCTCCACCTTGATGACGGCCTCACTCATGGTCGCCTCCTTTCTGCATCAACGCCATGAAGCAGTCCTCGATGGCGGGGGCCAGCGGGTGGATTTCCAGTTGCGAGAAGTGCAGGCGTTGCAGATAGCCGGCCAGGTCTTCGTCGCTGAAGCCCGGGTTGAGGCTGATGTGGTGGAATTCGCCGAACGCATAGCAACTGCGGCAATAGCGGTAGTCGCGCAAATCCCGCAGCAGGCGCGACATTTCCGTGGCGCGGACGGCACGCAGCGGGGTAGTAAATTCGGCCCGCAGTTGTTCCGGCGTATTGCAGCCGATAAAGCGGCCGCCTTGAATCAGCCCGATGCGGTCGCAGAGCTCGGCCTCGTCCATATAGGGCGTGGAGGCCAAAATCGTCATGCCGTCCGCGCGCAGGCGTTTGAGCATATCCCAAAACTCCTTGCGCGAAACGGGGTCAACGCCCGTGGTCGGCTCGTCCAAAAACAGGATGCGCGGCTTGTGGATCAACGCGCAGCACAGCGCGAGTTTCTGTTTCATGCCGCCCGACAGGTTGCCGGCCTTGCGTTTCTTGAACGGTTCGATATGCGTGTAGATGTCCTTGATAAAGTCGTAATGCGCTTCCAAGGTCGTGTTGAACAGCGTGGCGAAAAACCGCAGGTTCTCTTCCACGCTCAGGTCTTGATACAGCGAGAACCGCCCCGGCATATAGCCCACCGACTCCCGTATTTTCTTAAGGTCTTTGCGGATGTCGTAGCCGCCCACGGTGGCCGTGCCGCCATCGGGTAGCATGAGCGTGGTCAGGATGCGGAACAGCGTGGTCTTGCCCGCGCCGTCCGGCCCCAACAGCCCGAAGATTTCCCCTTCCTCTATGTCGAGCGAAAACGGATGCAAGGCTTGCACGCGGCCGGTCTTGCCCACCGCGAACTGCTTGCTGATTTGATGGATGGCGATGCTAATCGGCATGGTCGGCAAACGCTACGTCGGCATACATACCCGCTTTGAGCAAGCCGTCGGTATTGGGCACGCGGATTTTGACGGCATACACGAGATTGGTCCGTTCGTCCTGCGTCTGAATCGTCTTGGGCGTAAATTCGGCTTGGCCGGCGATGGCCGTCACGCGGCCTTCGTAGGCCCGGTAGGCCTCTTGGCTGTAAGCGTAAACGGTTGCCTTGTCGCCGATTTTGATGCGCGACAGCTGGGCGGCCGACACATAGGCCTTGAGCGTCATCGTTTCAAGGTCGGCCACTTTCATCAGCGGGCGGCCCTGCGCCGTCAGCTCGCCGGCTTCGGCGTATTTCTGTATCACGGTGCCGGCTTTCGGGCTCCGTATCAAACTCTTGCGGATAAAGTCCTCGATTTGGGCAATCTGAATGTCCTGTGCCGAACTCTGCGCGTCTATGCCCGTGATGTTGCGCTCCATCGTCGCCACCTGCGCGTCCAGTTGCGCTTTGAGCTGTTTGATTTGGGAGCGGATGTCGTCGATTTGCTGTTGGGTGGCGGCGTCTTCCTTTTGCAGCCGTTCCAGGCGTTTGGCCTCCGAACGCGCGTGTTCGAGCGCGGCGCGTGTGGCGGCCGCCTGCTTGTTGATGTCGGGCTTCTGACTGTTCGTCGCCTTTTGGCCCAGCGTCAACAGGCACTTCTGCAAATAGAGCTGGGTCGTGTCGATATAGCCCACCGCGGCGTCCGCGTCCACGGCATCGCCCTCCTCAATGTCAAAGGCCATGATTTCGCCGTTGGCCTGCGCCGAAATGATGATTTCGTCGGCTTCCAAAACGCCCGTGGCGTCGTAGCGGAATTGCCCCTGCTTGCAGGCGGGCAACAACAGCAACAGGCATCCCAAGGCTAAAAACGCGCCCCGGTGCCGGTAAGTCTTGCGAAGGTTCATGATACCGTCTTTTCTAATCATTGTTTCTAATAACCCAGTTCCCGGTTGTATTGGTGGCTCGTCATCATTTTCTGAATCCCGTGCATGGCCTTGGCCTGACGCGCCGCGCCCTCCTCGCTGACGGCCTGCAACCATTCGGTTACTGGCACCACGCCGTTCTTATAACGCGATTCCATCGTGCGCGTGCGGCGCGCGAGCAGGTCTATGATGCGGTCGTCGTAGGCGATGAGGTCATCCCACTGCGCCAGCATTTCGGCTTGGCGCGTCAGGTTGAGCCGTTGCCCCATCTCGAAACTCTCTTTCTCGCGGTCCACCTGGTCTTTCTCCACTTTCAACCGCTTCTTGTCCACGCCCATCGTGTAGGTGCGGCCGCCGATGGGCCAGCTGACGTTAATCCCGCCCATGAGCAGGTGGTTCCAGTCGGTGCCGCCCTGCATTTCCAGTTTGGGCACCGTCAGCAGCCCCATGCCTTGCAGGCTCACGCGCGGCAGCACTTCGCCCGCGCCGGGGTTGTAGGCGTCCAACAGTCGCTTGCGGTGTTCGAACAGGGCCATTTCGGGACGGTTGTCCAATTCTTGGCCGTGGTGCAGCACCACGTCGGGCACTGCCAGCACCGTCGTTTCGCCCACCGGCCGGCCGATGAAAATGGCCAGCATACGGCGGTAGGCCCGCTCCGAACTGCGCAACTGCACGCCCTGTTGTTCTATTTGCAGGAGCTTGACTTCCACGGCGTCGGCGTCGGACGTGAACGCGCTGCCCGCCTTGGCCGCCGATTGCAGCGTTTTGAGCGACTGTTCCAGCGTCTCTTGTTGCAGTTGCAGCTGTTCGCGTTGCGTCTGCGCCAGCAGGATGCCGAAATAAATCTCGCTGACCTTGTCTTTGAGTTCGGCGATTTTGATTTCCACCGTGCTCTTGTTGACTTCGGCTTCCGCCCGCGCTATTTTCTTGCGGTTCTCCAGTTGGCCGCCGTCCCAAATCGGTTGCTCCACCTGCAGGATGCCGGCGAAACGCCACGGATCCACCTCCATGCCCATGCCCGACAGGTCGGGGATGCCTTCGATATAGCCGCCGAAGGCCGTGATGTTGGCGTGCAGGATGTAGCCCGTATTGATGTTCTTGAGGTTGTAGTCGCGGGAACGGTCTATGAGTTGCAACTGTTCCACAAGCGGATAGTTATCGACGGCCCATTGCAGGCACGAGTCCAGGCAAAGGCTTTCCTGAGCCGTCAGGCGGCTCTGGAAACACGCGCCCAACGACAGGATAGAGAGTGTCAGGAGAAGCCGGAGGTTTTTCATAACACTTCGATGGCTTTCTCCAGCTGCATGGCGCGCGACCCTTTGATAAGGATGCAGTGTTGCCGCAAAGGATTGTCTTTCAGATAGGCTAAAAGGGCTTTCGTCGTATCGAAATGCTTGAAGGCCTTGGGCATTTGGGTCTTGGCGAAATTCGGCCCGATGAGGAACACGTTGTCGGCGTGCTGTTCCTTGAGGATATCCACGATTTTAAGGTGTTCCAATTCGGAGTACTTGCCCAGTTCCTTCATGTCGCCGAGGATATAGGCCTTGGTGTGCGGCGTGTGCATCTCAAAGAAGCTTTCCAGCGAGAGCTGCATACTCGACGGGTTGGCGTTGTAGGCGTCCGCCACCAGGATGTTGTCTTTCGTCTGGATGATTTGCGAACGCATATTCTGCGGCGTATAGTTCTCGATGCCCTGTTTGATTTCCTTGTCGTTGAGCCCGAAATAACGGCCCGCGCAGGCGGCGGCCGCCACGTTGTCGAGGTTGAACCCGCCGATGAGGTGCGTGGCTATTTCCGTAATGTTGGGCGCCGAGGAGGAACCGGACAGCTTGGCGTGCAGATAGATGTGTTCGGTGTTCAGGTTCTCGACCTGCGTGTAGAAGGTGGCCTTGGCCCCGTAAAGGAAGCGTTCGGCCGAGGCGGACTGTTTGAGCAACAACGGGTTGTTGGCGTTGACGAACAGTTTGCCGTTCGTGCGTTCCACAAAGCGGTAGAGCGCGGTTTTGGTCTCCACGATGCGGTCGAACGTCTCGAAACCCTCCAAATGCGCCGCGCCTATGTTCGTGATGAGCCCGAAGGTCGGCATACAGATGCGGCACAGGTCGGCGATTTCACCGGGATGGTTCGCGCCCATCTCGATGATGGCGATTTCGGTATTGGCCGGAATCGACAGGATGGAGAGCGGCACGCCGATGTGGTTGTTGAGGTTGCCTTCGGTCGCGAACGTGCGGAAACGGACCGAAAGCACCGAGCGCATGAGTTCCTTGGTCGTCGTCTTGCCGTTCGTCCCCGTGATGCCGATAAACGGAATGAACAGGTCGCGCCGGTAGAGGCGGGCCACTTCCTGCAAGCAGGCCAGCACGTCCTCCACGAGCAGGCATTGCGCGTGTTTGGCGTATCGGGGTTCGTCCACGATGGCGTAGGCGCAACCTTTCTCAATCGCCTCCGCCGCCAGCGTGTTGGCGTTGAAATTGTCGCCCTTCAGCGCGAAAAAAAGACTGTCGGGCACGATTTGGCGCGTGTCCGTACACACCTTCCGGTGTTTGCGGAATAAACGGTAGATTTCCGCCGCAGAGCTGAAATCTTTCATTTTCAATTATTTATTAAAATAATAGCCCTAAATTAAAAACTATGAGAATATACACAAAATTAGTA
>CAMWIS010000024.1 GCA_947174375.1 uncultured Bacteroidales bacterium | reverse complement strand
ATCTTCAGTTCGTCCAACTGCGCCTGCGCGATGGTCGAAGGCGCGTCCAGCATCGTGTCACGCCCCGCGTTGTTCTTCGGGAACGCGATAAAGTCGCGGATGCTCTCGGCTCCGCCGAACAGCGAGCAGAGACGGTCGAAGCCGAACGCGATGCCACCGTGGGGCGGTGCGCCGTATTCAAACGCCCCCATCAGGAAGCCGAACTGCAACTGGGCCTCTTCGTCGCTGAAGCCCAACGCGCGGAACATACGGTTCTGCAGGTCGCGGTCGTGGATACGGATGGAGCCGCCGCCCACCTCAACGCCGTTGATGACCATGTCGTAAGCGTTGGCGCGCACCGCCCCCGGGTCGCTCTCCAGCAGGGCTTCGTCCTCCGGCTTGGGCGACGTAAACGGGTGGTGCATGGCGAAGAAACGCTGCGCCTCCTCGTCCCACTCCAAGAGCGGGAAATCGACCACCCACAGCAGCTTGTAGTTCTGCGGATCGCGCAGGCCCAAGCGGCTGCCCATCTCTAAGCGCAACTGGCCCAGCGCCACCTGCGTCTTGCGCGTGGCGCCGCAGAGTATCAGCACCAAGTCGCCGGCTTTGGCTTCCGCCGCCGCGGCCGCCGCCTGAATCTGCTCGGGCGTATAGTATTTGTCGATGGACGACTTGAACGTGCCGTCGGGCAGGCATTTGATATACATGAGGCCGGACGCCCCCACCTGCGGACGCTTCACGAAATCGGTGAGTTCATCCAACTGTTTGCGCGTGTATTCGGCCGCCCCGGGCACCGCAATGGCGCCTATCCATTCGGCCTGATCCAGCACGCTGAAGACGCCCTGTTTCAGCACGGCGTTCAACGGCTTGAAGCGCATATCGAAACGGATATCGGGCTTGTCGGAGCCGTAGTTTTCCATCGCTTCCTTCCACGTCATGCGCGGCAGCGGGCCGATGTCGATGCCCTTCTCTTTCTTGAACAGATGCGCGATCAGCCCTTCGAACGTGGCGAGCACGTCTTCCTGCGTCACAAACGACATCTCGCAGTCGAGCTGCGTGAACTCCGGCTGACGGTCGGCGCGTAAGTCCTCGTCACGGAAGCAGCGCACCAGCTGGAAATAGCGGTCGAAGCCCGACACCATGAGCAGCTGTTTCAACGTCTGCGGCGACTGCGGCAGCGCGTAGAACTCGCCCTCGTTCATGCGGGACGGCACCACGAAGTCGCGCGCCCCCTCGGGCGTGGACTTGACCAGGAACGGCGTCTCCACCTCCATGAAGCCGAGCCCGTTCATGTAGTTGCGGATTTCGATGCCCAAACGGTGGCGCATCTCCATATTGGCACGCACGCAGGCGCGGCGCAGGTCGAGGTAGCGGTATTTCATGCGCAACTCGTCGCCGCCGTCGGTATTGTCCTCTATCGTGAAGGGCGGCGTCTTGGAGCGGTTGAGCACCTCTAAGCGCGTGACCTCCACTTCGATGTCGCCCGTGGGGAGTTTGGGGTTCTTGTTGCTGCGCTCCAGCACCTTGCCGTCCACCCGGATGACGCATTCGCGCCCCAGTTCCCGGATGCGGCCGCAGAGCGCGGCATCGGTCTCCATATTGAACACCAACTGCGTGATGCCGTAGCGGTCGCGCAAATCGACGAACGTCATGCCGCCCAAGTCGCGGCTACGCTGAATCCAACCGCAAAGCGTCACGGTGGCGCCGACGTCCGTCAGGCGCAACGCGCCGTTGGTATGGGTTCTATAGGCTGTTTTCATATATATTCTGTTTTACTCAATTATTTCGCTTTGCCTTGATTGGCCACGGCTTCCATCAGCGCCTTGATTTTTTCGGGGTCGCCTAAGAAACGGTCTTCCACCAGGTTCATGTTGTCGTCGAACACGAACAGATAGGGCACGGCCGTAGGCAGGTTCAGGCCGATGATGTCGGCATCGGAAATATGCTTGATATGTTTGATGATGCCGCGCAACGAGTTGCCGTGCGCCGCAATGATGATTTCATCGCGCGTCTTCAATGACGGCACGATCGTGTTCTCCCAATAGGGCACGATGCGGTTCACCGTATGAATCAGGGCTTCCGTCAACGGCAGGTCGGCGCGGTTGACATGACGGTAGCAAGCGGCCTGATACGGGCTGCGTTCGTCGTCGGGCGACAGGGCCGTGGGCGCCACGTCGTAGCTGCGCCGCCAGATCTTGACCTGTTCGTCGCCGTATTTGGCCGCCGTCTCGGCCTTGTTCAGCCCCTGCAACATACCGTAATGCTTCTCGTTCAGCCGCCAGTTCTTTTCTTCGGGAATCCACAGCTGGTCCATTTCCTCCAACACCGTATGCAGCGTCTTGATGGCTCTTTTCAGATAAGACGTGTAGGCCATATCGAAATGGAATCCCTCCGCCTTGAGCAGACGGCCGGCTTCCTTGGCTTCCTCCACGCCCTGCGGGCTCAAATCCACATCGGTCCAACCCGTAAAACGATTTTCCTTGTTCCATACGCTCTCGCCGTGGCGGAGCAAAACTACTTTCTTCATTGCTTCTTCTTATCTTATATCGTTACAAACTCTCTTTCAAATCCGTCAGGAACTTGCGCACGCGGTGCAGGCGTTGCAACAGTTCCTCTTCGGCCGTGTCCGCCGCCAGGGGCTTTTCCTTCAGCTTGTCTTTGGCGCCCTGCAACGTATAGCCCTCTTCCTTGACCCAATGGTATATCTTGTGGAAATAGGCCACGTCGGTGGGCGTGAACAAACGGTTGCCCTTGCGGTTACGGCGCGGCGATATGGCCTCGAACTCCTTGTCCCAAAAACGGATCAGGGACGTGTTGACGTTGAACATCGCGGCCACCTCGCCG
This sequence comes from uncultured Bacteroidales bacterium, assembly GCA_947174375.1. Taxonomy (GTDB): domain Bacteria; phylum Bacteroidota; class Bacteroidia; order Bacteroidales; family P3; genus CAMXAS01. Next base: position 12,929 of record CAMWIS010000024.1, on the reverse strand, counting down.
ATGGTGTAGAACAACTTGCCGTCGGCCTTGGGTTCCATATTGTTTTCAGCCATTTCCTCCATACGCTATTACGACAGACTTTGGTTGATTTCGCGCGATTTCTCCAAAATTTCGAGATATTCTTCGGGCGAAATGCCGATAAAGAAATAATAGACGGGGTTGACCTGCTTGCCGTTGACGTGCACTTCGTAGTGCAGGTGCGGCCCGGTGGCGTAACCGCTCGTGCCCACGGTACCGAGTTGGGTACCGCGTTTGACCTTCATGCCCTGACGCACCATCAGTTTATCCATGTGGGCGTAGAGCGTCTTGTAGCCGAAGCCGTGATCCACGACACAGCAGACGCCATAGCCCGTAAAGCCTTTCATATTGGCCCCCGCCTTTTCCACGACGCCGTCGCCCGTGGCATAGATGGGCACGCCGCGCGCGGCCGTGATGTCGATGCCCGTATGCGGCCTCAGGTTCTTGAAAATCGGGTGGTAGCGCGGCCCGAAACCGGATACGACCCGCCCTTCGTTCTTGTTAATGGGCAAGATGGCCGGCATATGCTGCAAACGCTCCTCCTTGGTCTTGGCCATTGTATATATAGAATCCAGCGACACCGACTGCGCGTAGATGGCCGAAGCCAACGCATCGGCCTTATAAGACGTTTCGCTGATAATCTGCCCCAGCGCGTTGTCGGTATAATGGCTGTAGTCGCGGTACAGTTCTTTGGTCTGATGCGGCGGCTCGGCATCGAAAATGATGCGGTACAGGTTGCGGTCGCGCTGTTGCAGGTCTTCCAACACTTCGGTCAATTGATCCAGACGCCGGTCCAAATAGCGGTACTGCACCGCGCTTTCGTATAAATCGCGGCGGATGCGGCGTTCCTTGGGGCCTTCGAGAAAATAATACGACACGAGCAACGCCAGCCCGAAAAACAACGCGGCCGTGAGCAAATAGCCCGACAGCTTCAACAGACGTTCGCCCCAGGTCGGTTTGTGCTGGGTGACCGTCAGCGAAGACGCATCGATATAGAGCCGTTCTTTCTTCTTGCCGCGCATGGGATTCGGTATTAGGCCTCAGAGCCTTCCTGCAATTTGTTCAACAACGTATCGACTACGGCTTTCAAGCCGTCTTCCTTGCTGCCGACAGCCGACGCGAAGAACGGCTGACCGCCGCCGCTACCGTCTATCATAGGCGCCACTTCGCCGATGAGTTTGCCGGCATGGAAGCCCCGCTTGACGAGTTCGTCGCCTATCATCAGGAATACGCTCGGCTTGCCGTCGCTCTTGCCCGTAATGAGGCACACCCCGTTGGAGAGCGGCTTGCGGAGCGCGGTGCAGAGGTTGCGGCTGATGGCGGCCGGATAATCGCGTTCAATCCGGATGAGCGGCATATCGCCAAGCCGTTCCTGACGTTCAAGCCAGTATTCGGTCAGATGATGCACACGGTCGTTGATGTGCATCTCTATCTCCTTCTTCATCTTGGTATGGCCGTCCATGACTTTCTTGAGGCCGACGAGGACGTCCGGACTTCTAAGCGTGTCTTTGATTTCCTGATACATATCGGCGATGTCGAACAGGTAGCGTTGCGCCGCACCGGCCGCCACGGCTTCGATACGCCGCACGCCGGCCGCCACCGCCCCTTCGCTCACGATTTTGAACATCCCGATTTCGCCCGTCGCCCGGACGTGGGTACCGCCGCAGAGTTCCACCGACGGCCCGTATTGAATCACGCGTACCTTGTCGCCGTACTTCTCGCTGAACAAAGCCATCGCGCCCAAGGCCCGCGCCTCGTCGATGGGCACGTCCCGCCGTTCGGTCAACGGCAGGTTCTGCCGTATCATGTGGTTGACGCGGTTTTCCACCTCGCGGATTTCTTCGGGCGTCATCTTTTGGAAATGCGAGAAGTCGAAGCGCAACGAAATGCCGTTGACCTGCGACCCTTTCTGTTCCACGTGCGTGCCCAAGACCTCTCGCAAGGCATGATGCATGAGGTGCGTGGACGTATGGTGACAGGCCGTCTGACGGCGCAGCCCTTCCTCCACCACGAGCATGAACCGCGCCGACGGGTCAGCCGGCAGGCGGTCGGTCCAATGGATGATGAGTTTATTTTCCTTGCGCGTGTCGCGCACTTCGATGCGTTCGGTTTCGGCACCGTCGGCCGCCAAGGCCGCGATATAGCCCCGGTCGCCGGCCTGACCGCCGGACTCGGCGTAAAACGGCGTCTGCTCGAACACGAGCTGGTATTGTTCCTTGCCTTTCTTGTTGACACGGCGGTAACGCAACAGCCGGCTTTCCACCTTAAGGTCGTCGTAGCCGACAAAGCGGCACTCGCCGCCCGTATGCACGTCCACCCAGTCGTCGGACGTAACCTCGGCCGCGTTGCGCGAGCGGTCTTTCTGCTGTTGCAGGCATTTTTCAAATTCGGGCAGGTTCACGCTCATGCCCTGCTCTTTGAGGATCAACTCGGTCAAGTCTATCGGGAAGCCGTAGGTATCGTAAAGCGTAAAGGCGTCTTCGCCGCTGATTTCCGTTTTTTGCTGCGTCCGCGCCTTTTCCGTGACCTGGGTCAGCAACTTGATACCGGTTTCCAACGTTTTGAGGAAAGCGTTTTCCTCTTCTTCCACCACGCGTTCAATGAGCGACTGCTGGCGGCGCAATTCGGGGAAGGCTTCGCCCATCTGGTCGCAGAGCACCTGCACGAGCTTGTGGATAAACGCTTCTTTGAGTCCGAGGAAGGTGTAGCCGTAGCGGACGGCACGCCGCAGGATACGGCGGATGACGTAGCCGGCCTTGTTGTTGGACGGCAGCTGCCCGTCGGCAATGGCGAACGAAACGGCCCGCACATGGTCGGCGATGACGCGCATCGCGATGTCGGCCTCCTGGTTCTGTCCGTAGGTCTTTCCCGCCATCCGCGCGATGGCCGTAATCAACGGCTGGAACACGTCGGTGTCGTAGTTGGAGCGTTTGCCCTGCAACACCATGCAGAGCCGCTCGAAGCCCATGCCCGTATCGACGTGCTTGTTCGGCAGTTCTTCCAAGTGACCGTCGGCCTTGCGGTTGAACTGCATGAACACGAGGTTCCATATTTCGATGACCTGCGGATGGTCGTGGTTGACGAGTTCTTTGCCCGGCACGGCCGCCTTTTCTTCCGGCGTGCGGATATCGACGTGGATTTCGGAGCAGGGGCCGCAGGGGCCGGTCTCGCCCATTTCCCAAAAGTTGTCTTTCTTGTTGCCGAACAGGATGCGGTCTTCCGAAACGTGTTCAAGCCAATAGTTATAGGCTTCCATGTCCTTGGCCGTACCGTCCTTTTCGTCGCCGCCGAAGACCGTGACGTAGAGGCAGTCTTTGTCGATGCCCACGGTCTCGGTCAGGAACTCCCACGCGAAGGCGATGGCCTCTTTCTTGAAATAGTCGCCGAACGACCAGTTGCCCAGCATCTCGAACATCGTGTGGTGGTACGTGTCGTGCCCCACTTCCTCCAAATCGTTGTGCTTGCCCGACACGCGGAGGCACTTCTGACTGTCGGCCACGCGCGGCCACTGCCGCGGCATATTGCCGAGAAAGATATCCTTGAACTGGTTCATGCCCGCGTTCGTGAACATCAACGTGGGATCGTTCTTGATGACCATCGGGGCCGAGGGCACGATATGGTGGCCTTTTTGCGTGAAGAACGCCAGAAAGGCCGCGCGGATTTCCTGTGAAGTCATATTTTTCGTATAATCTAACCTGCGAAGATACGAAAAATTTCCGTTTATAAATAATTCAGGATGTCGGACGGACTGGAGACGAGATACCGGGCGCCGGCTTCGCGCAGTTCGGCTTCGGGACGGAAGCCCCACAGCACGCCTATGGACGGGATGCCGCTACGGCGCGCCGTCTCCATATCGACGGCCGAATCGCCGACGTAAAGGGTTTGGCCGGCGGAGGCGCCTAACGTGCGCAGGATGTCGTGGACGATGGCGGGGTCGGGCTTGACCGGCGCGCCGGGACGTTGCCCGTAGATGCAGTCGAACAGGTCTTGCCCGAAATAGTGATGCACGATTTCGACGGCCGCCGCATGGGGCTTGTTGGAGGCCACGGCGAGTTGGAGGCCGCGGGTTTTCAGCTGCCGCAAGAGTTCGGGGATGCCGTCGTAGGGCGCGGTGGCGTCCATGTCGTGGCGGTTGTAGTAGTCGAGGAACCGTTGCAGGGCGTCGGCCACGACAAGGGGCTGTTGCCGCGCGGCTTCGGGCAGCGACCGCTCCACGAGCTTGGCCACACCGTTGCCCACCTTGAAGCGGTAGTCGGCGACCGGATGGGTCGGATAGCCCAGGCGCGAGAGGACGACGTTCATCGCGGCCGCCAAATCGGCCAACGTATCGACCAACGTGCCGTCCAAATCGAAGATAACCAAACGGGTGTTCATGCCTATTTTACCTCCTTGACTTCGACGGATTTATCACTTATATATACAATATACGCGTGAACGGGCTTGGCTTCCTTGCGGAACAACAAATCGCGGTAGGCTTCCACCTGACGGACGTGTTCGGCGTGCGCCTCGCCGGTCTTGTAATCGACCACATAGACGTCGTTTTGGCCCACGGCCACGCGGTCGGGACGGTAAATCTGCCCGTCGCAGCAGAGTTCGCGTTCGTTGTAAATGCGGTAGTTTGACGAAAAGCAGGGCTGGAGCGACGGATGCGCCAACACGGCTTCGACCTGCGCCACGGCGGCGGGGGCTTCATAGCCGTCGTGCAACCAGGGGGCGACCTCCGGCCACTGTTCGGCCACGACGGCTTCCACGGCCGCCCGGTCGAAACGGCGGGCGTCGTCGATGCCGCTCAGCACGCGATGGATGAACTCACCCCAAATCCGTTCGGGCCGCCGCACGGTGTCGCGCCAGCTGAAAGCCGGCTCGAAGCGCGGCATCCAGTCGGTCTGCCGGGCGGCCATGTCCCGCCGCGCCGCCGCCATGCAGGCGGCTTCTTCGCCGGCGGTGTCCCCGGCGGCCGCGGCGGATGAAGCCCCCGCCGTAGCTGCGGCCGCGCCGTCCTCCGTCCACTCGTCTTCCGCCGCCAGATAGGCCGGATATTTCATCGTAAACTGTTCCCAATAGCGGTTTTCGGCATAGGCGCCGCTCCCCTTCGTGCCCTTGCTCAACACATACAGCTTGTGGCGCGGCCGCGTGGTGGTGACATACAGCACGTTGATGCGGTCCACGACCGCCTTCATCTGCTCGTCGGCCGCCTCCGCCACCGCCGTTTCGTCCACCGTCTGCGCCGCCGCGTCTTTGAGCGACAACAGCCCGACGGGCAGCCCGTCCTTGGACGGCAAGTCCGTCCACACCCAGCCGTCCGGCCGCGGCGCGTCGGACGCGAACGCATAGATAACTACGGGGTATTCCAAGCCTTTGGACTTGTGCACGGTCGTAACCCGCACGGCATCCGCGCGGCCGGCCGCCGTCTGCACCATGCTCGTTTCGGCCCAGTTGTCTTCCCACTCCCGCACGAAATCGGCCTCGGCGCGCAAGAGAGACTGCTGTACCAAATCCATGAACGACAGCACGTACTGGTCGGTGTCCGCCCTAAGCGCCCACATCCGCAGGATATGCTGCAACTTATCGTACAGGCTGCGGCCGCTGTTGGCCAAGCCCCGCAGATAGCGCAAACGCGCGCCTTCGTCGCCGGCGGCCGCGCCGTCCGCCTCCGCCTGTTGCGTCCAAAACCATTGCAGTTTCCGCCGCGCGGTTTCGGAATCCGGCGCCCCCATATAACGCAGGGCCGCCACCAACAGCCGCACGGTGAGCGAGCTGCGCAGCAAGAGGCTGCTGTCGGTATGCACCTTGACGCCGTTTTCCACCAAAAACGAAGCCACCGTCTTGACCCGGTCGTTGCGCGTACACAAAACGGCCACCTCGCCGGGCTGATGCCGTTTCAAAATGGTCAGTATCCGTTCGCAGTTCCAATCTTCGTAGGATTTCTCCTCGTTTTTTTCATAGAAACAAACGCGCACGGCCCGGGCGTCCTCGTCCGGCAGGCGGTCGGTCGCCGTCTTGTAAAACTGCTCGTGTTCTGTATATATGCGTTGCAGGCGCTGCCTTATCCGCGCCCATTCTTCGGCATTCTCGGCCTTTTCGGGCGCAAAGTCTTCCAACAGGAAACGGTAAAACAGGTTGTTGAACGCGATGATGCCGGCGTCCGACCGCCAGTTGGAAACCAACTTCTCGTTTTGCGCCAACACGCTGTCTTCGCGCAAGGCCAGCATCTGTTCCACATTGGCCGAACGGAAGCGGTAAATGGACTGTTTGGGGTCGCCCACCACCATGTTCCAATAGCCCGAAGCGCGGTTGTTGTCGATAAGCGGCCTCAGGTTCTCCCACTGCAACGTGGACGTGTCCTGAAACTCGTCCACGAGGATATGGCGATAGACGGCGCCGACCCGTTCGTACAGATAGGGCACGTCGGTCTGCCCCAACAGCGCGTGTATCTTGCGGTTGAACTCCGAAATCGGCACGCGCCCCTCGGCCTGCTGTATATTGTTCTTAAGGTCGTCGGCCCGCTTCATGAGGGCCAACGCATAGAGGTTCTTTTCCAACGCGGCTTCGTAGAGGTAACGCGCCGTATCCAAGGCCTGCATCTTTTCGTACAGCCGTTGCAGGGCCGCGGCCGCACCGTCGCGCGAAGCGTCGGTCAAAAAGCCTTTTTCCACGGTCTTGCGCCAGGTCGCTTTGCCCTCCCCGTCCAAGAACGTCCGCAAAACGGCCCGTCCGTCACGCAAGGGCGTTTTGAAGAACGCCCAGAACCCGCGCGACTTGCCGTGAAAATCGTCGGCTTCCAGCTGTTCGGCCTTAATCAAGTCCGTCATCTCCTTATAGATGGCCAGGGCCGCCTTTTCGCAGGCGCGCCGCCGATGTCCGAAGCCTTCCACCTCTTGCAGGAAGCGGCTTTCATCGCGGGCCGAGAGCCGCATCAGGTTGGCTTCGCTCTTTTCCTCGAACGCCATGCCCAATACGCGGTTCAGCGCCGGCCCGATTTCCATGCGCCCCTTGTCCTCGTTTTCGGCCATTTCTTCCAAAAAGCCATCCAAAAGTTGCGTCAGCATCTCCTGCCCCGCCGTGCCGTAGGACGCCAACAGCGCCTCGCGGATTTCCTCCACCCAGCGGTCGGTTTCTATGTCGGTCTCGTAGGTGCGCGGCAGGCCGAGTTCGAACGCGAACGGCCTGATGACGCGCTGCACGAAGCTGTCAATCGTCTGCACCGAAAAATTGCCGTAGTCGTGCAACAAGTAGCGCAAGACCTCGCCCGTCCGCTCTTTGAGCTGTTTGGCCGGCAAGCCGGTTTCGGCCTGCAGGTCGGCGGCCGCATCCTCCCCCGAAACGATTTGCGCCAAGGTCTCCATAATCTTGCGCTTCATGTCGGCGGCCGCCGCGTTCGTAAACGTGATGGCCAAAATCGCGGCCGCCTGCCGCGCGTGCCAGGGTTCGCCCGTTACCGCCAACCGGATGAAGGCGCGTGTGAGCGTATAGGTCTTGCCCGACCCCGCCGAAGCGGTATATACACTGATTTTATGGGTATCTATATTCGGTTTCATCGTTTCTCAGTTATTTTCCGCACAAATCGGCGTAGGCGCAATAGCGGCAGGCCGTCGCATCCTGCCTGAACGGCACGTCCGGGTTTTTGATTTCCGCCAACACGTCCGTCAGCCAGGCTTCCAGTTCCGCTATTTTCTCCGCTTCCGACTTGGTTTCCGTCCAAGCGCCGTTGAGCGCGATATAACCACCGTCCAAGCGCGCCAACGCATAGACGCAGGCTTGCGGGAACGTTCCCGCGCGGCGGCCTTTCAACACCCAGTACATATAGGCGTACAACAGCAACTGCAAAGCCTTGCCGTGCACCGGGTCGCTCAAATCCGCGATGTCGTCCACGCGCAAGTCCTTGGCCTCCACCACGGCCGTCTTGTAATCCACAATCCGTTCCCCTTGATTCCAAGTATCCACGCGGTCGGCAATTCCGGATAGTATATAACCCGTATCTTTGAACGGCACCTGCATTTTCGTTTCGCAGGCCGCCACGCCACCCCAGGCCGAATCCTTAGCGCGTGTCTCGCGTTCAAAATCCTTGACGAAATAATGCAGCCAGCGTTCCATTTTCTTGAACTCCAAGCCGTTTTTGCCCGTCTTGTAGGGCAAATCGACAAACAAGCCGGTGACGGCCTCTTCCAGCAGTTGCGGATAGGTCTTGCGCAGTTCGGCCGCATCGTCCGCCGTCAACGCCCGCCCCATACGCGCCTTGAAAAACGTCTCCAACACGCGGTGCACGACCGTGCCTTTGCGCGCCGCGTCCAACGTGTCGTCGAACTCGCTGCGGTCGGCCAACTTTAATATATACTTATAGTAAAACTGCATCCCGCACCTCAGATAGGTCTGTATGGCCGAGGGTGAAATGCCTTTGTGGAACAAATCCGCGATGGTTTCAAGCGGCAGGCCCTCTTTCGGCATTTCTATCTGCCCGACGCCCGCATCCCGCGCGGTGGGGAACGGATAGGGCGACGGACTGACGGCCATGTCGGGCCGTTCGTAGGTTAATTGCCACAGGAAGCGGCTTTTCTCCTGCTTCTCGCCCGCTTGGTAGAGGCAGACCACGCGCGAAGGATGCGCCAAAAGCCGGTAGAAATAATAGGCCTGCATGGCGTTGCGCTCGCGGAGCGTGGGGATATGGCAATGCCGTTTGAGCGCGTCCATGAGGAAAGAGGCCTCGTACTGACCCGACGGCAGGATGCCTTCGTTCATCGACAGCATGATGACGCGGTCGAAGTCGAGCATACGGGTTTCCAACATCCCGCTGATCTGCACCTGCGCCGACGGGTTGCCCTTGTAGTGCAGGCTCAGAGCGCCCAAAGCGGCCACCGTCTGACGTTTCCAAACGTAGAACGGCATACGGACTTGTTCGCAGCACGCGCGGATTTGGGTTTCCCGCAACAGGTAGTCCAAGGCCAAATGCCCGTATTCCTGTTCGTAGTCCGACATTTCCGACAGCACCACGCCTTGCAGCAAGGCCATGAGCCGATGCCCGTAGCCCTGGGCGTCGGTATCGGCGTCGAACCAAAAACCGCCGATTTGCGCCCACAACGGGAGGTCGGCGCAGCCGAAACGCTGGCCCAAGTCCGCCCAGTCCGCCTGCGTGAACACGCCCTGATTGCGTTCGTAAAGCGCTTTCAACGCCTTTTCCACCGCCGTTTCCGCCAAGCGGCAAACGCCGTCGGCCTGATGGAGGGGCATACGGCAGGTGGCGCGCAACAAGGCTTCGAGCGATTCCAGACGCACGCCGTCCGCGCCGGTCTCGCGGGCGCGTTCGATTTCTTCCTTGCCCGCACACAGGGCCTCGACCCAAGCGTGCGTATGGGTGCCGTTGAGCGGCACGCCCACCGAAAGGTTGTACGACAGCCCCTCGGCCTCCGGCAAGGCGTTGAGCAACGGCTGCAACAGGTTTTCCTCGTTCAGCACCACGACCGTCCGCCCCGTGAAGCCCTCCTCTATATACCATTGGGCGATATAGCGCGCGGCCATCTCGGCCTGCCCCGTCCATTGCGGCACGCCCTGCATGATGATTTTCTGCCCCCGGATGCCGTCGGTCATCTCCTCGGGCCGGATATGCCGCCCGATAAACGGGTCGTCGGCATAACGCCGCAGAAAATGCCCGGCCTCCTGCATCGCGTCTTCGACATAATAACGGTCGGCGTCCCAATAGACTTCGGCGCGGCCGGCCTTGACCAGCAGGCGCATGATTTCCGCCTCGGCCTCCGTAATGGCGTTGAAGCCCGCGAACAGCGTAAAGCCGTGGGCTTCCGCCGTGCCGTCATCGGCCTGCGCCCGCAGTTTTTCAACGGCACGCCGCTCGGCCAAACCAGGATAGGCCGTTTCCTCGGCCAACAGCTGCGCCGTGAAATTGGTATATATTGGATGCAATTGCGTAAAAAACCGCAGGTAGGCGGCCTGTATGGCCGACTGTTCGTTCAACGTGAAATCCATGCCCGCGATGCGCTTTTCCTCGGCCACATAGTGCAACACTTCGGCCACGGGCGCCAACTGCGCGTCCAACTGGTGAAAATCGCTCAACAGCAACGCGCCCCACTCCATAAAGTCGGCATAGGCGCGGGGCGGCTCGCCCACGGATTCCATCTGCCGCACGTAATGGGCATAGAGTTGCAACGACAGCCAAAGCGGGTCGGCCGGACGCAGGCCCGCCGTCTCGTAGATGAATTCGTCCATCGTGCAGAAGCGCGGCAGCCAAAACACCTCGCCCGCCCGCGCCCGGGAAAGCAAGAGCGAGAGCGTGCGCACGACACGCTGCGACGGCAACACGACGGTCAGCCGCTCGTGCTCCGACAGATGGCGCCGTATCTTCTCGGCCAAATCGTCTATAAAGGGTTTCTCTCTCATATCGTCTCTCGTTATCGGCCGCCCTTCCGTTTGGCCGCCTTGCGCTTGGGTTCGGGCGGCGCGATGGCCGGACGGACCGGGGGCGGTATCGCGTGCAACTTGCCGCTTTCTATCTGCTGCACGATGCTTTCGATGAGCAAGTCTTCGCCCGTGGGGTCGTAATCTTTCTTCAAATTGTAGCCGAACGTGGAACCGACCACCTGATACGTGAACGCGCTGAACCCGCTCTTGAACTCTTTGAGCAAGGCATAGGAGGAATGTCCGGTTTCGCGGCTGATGAGCTTGAACAGCACCTTGCCCTGACTCACGGTCAGGTTTTTCAAGTCCGACAGGAAATCGCGCCGTATCTCGGCCTCGGCCGCCCGCAGGAACGCCTTGCGGTCGCGCGCCCGCGGCAGCTTGGCCAAGGAGTCTTCGTACAGACGGAAGCGTTCGCCGGCCATGCGGGCATACGGATAGACCTTCTGCACGCGGTAGCGCGTTTGGTAATAGGCCTGCAATTCGGCGGGCGTAAGCCCCGCGGCGTGGATTTCCACTTCCGACAGAAAGCGGTAGGCCTCGTCCGAAACGGCCGCCGTATCGGCGTCGAAGCCACAGGCCGCCACGGGACGCGCTTCGGCCCCATACAGGCAGCCCACCGTCCACAACGCCCAAAGGCTCCAAGAGCACACGCGCGGTTTCACGGGCTCAATCCTTTTGCCAAACGGAACGCGCCACGCTGTGCGGTTGCCCCTCGCCGTTCAACACCCAATGACTGAGACGGACGCCGCCGGGTTCGCCCCACGCGGCCGCCGCCTCGCTGAAACTACGCACTTCCACCGCGGCCGCCGGCGGAATCTCCTTCTCGTAAATGATTTCTATCTCGCGCAACGTATGCGTTTTCATGAATTCGAACGACAGGCTGTCCATCATCCACTGCACATGGGACGCCTGCGTCACGTGGCCGTTGAAATCGATATCGTCGAAACGCGCCTTGAACGCGCCCTCCGCAAACGGCGGCGCGGCCGGCATTTCGATGCGCCCCCGCCTTTCGGCCTTGTCAAACAAAGAGGTGTAAGGCCAGGCCGGCTGCGTGCAACGTGCGGCCTCCTCCACCATGAACGGCGTCGGCCGCGCCGGACGGCGTTTCTCCACGTCGATGAGCATCCACTCGCTATGCGCGTGCGCCCGGACGCATCCCTCGGTTGACATTTCGTAATCGCGGTTCACAAACAGGCCGTCCACGCCCGAACACCACGTCCTGAGCCAGATTTCCTCCTCTTTCTTCGGCATATCGGGCACCCGGATATGGATACGGCGCAACATCCACGTCAAGCCCTGACGGTTCAGCACCGGCACATCGACTCCCTCCAGGCGCGTGTGCTGTTCGGCCACGTCGTTGAAGAAATCGCACATCGTGCGGATATGCAACCGCTCCTTGCAGTTCGTGCAATGCGTATATATGCGTACCGGTTCGCCGTACACCAAAGGAATTTCCGCTGTCATGCCCTACTCCACTTTATTCCAATACATCGTGCGCCCTAACATCGAAAAGCCCAGATAGCCGCGCACCTTCAGTTTGGTATCGTTCACAAACGCCATGTAACTCTTGTAGAACTTGCCGTTGACCGGGTTATATACCTTGCCGTTCTCCCATTCCTGCTTTTTGGCGTTGTATTGCAGGCCCGTCATGATTTTGATGCGGTCGGCGCGGCCCGAACGCAAAGCCGGGTCGGGATTGTTGACGTCCAATTTGGGCGACCCGTCGGGCAGGTTCGGGTTCTTCATCCAAACCACCTGCGCGTAATACGTGCCGTCCGCGTCGCGTGCGATCTTGATTTTGCTTTCCTCGCCCGACTCATCCTCAATGACGTAATAGATGCCGACAATCTTATCGGCCTCGGCCACTTCGCCGGACGACTGACCGGCCACGACCGGAACCGGCGCTTCGCCGGCCGACAGCGCGGCCACGGAGAGCGCCACGCCCGCGGCGCATCCCATAAGTATCTTACACAACCGTTTCATAATAAAAGCGATATAAGATTATTTCAACCACCAATAGCCGATCAGCGGCGCAATGAAAATGATGACGTAAATCATCGAAATCCACGGCTGATAACGGACATAAAATTCTTTGAAAGACAAAGTCCACGGATGTTTGACCAACACCCAGGCGACGAGATCGAACACGATGCAGATGCCCGTCCACAGCAGACCGGTCCAAAGCGCGGCCTGCCACGTCGGGTCGGGCAGTCCCCGCATATACAGCCAACCTGCCACCGGATAGAGCAGCAGGTTGTAGAGCGGATGCCACGGCTTGGTTTTCTCATAGGCCTCGCCCATGCCGTGTTCATCCATCGGCCGCATATGCAGCACGTAGATATTGAAGATGCAGTGCAGCACGCCGACCATCGTGATGACGACGTAGGCCGCCCAAAACCAAAGCATCGACTGACCTAAATTTTCCATGGCGATTCCGTTGTTAAGCCCTCAAAGTTACGAAATCGCGGTCAAAGCGACAAACGCCGCCGGCGCCGATGCTTCCT
>CAMWIS010000023.1 GCA_947174375.1 uncultured Bacteroidales bacterium | reverse complement strand
CTCCATATCCACACGATGCGCGAGAAGGCGCCGCGTCTGAGCTATACGGCCGCCACGCTGCCGCCGCCCATCGACACGGTTTTGGACAGCGCGATTCAGACGATGCACCTGCCGGCCGACCTGCATACGACGACGGTGACGCGCCGTCCGCAGGCCTATGATACCGCGACGGCGGCGGCCGCCCAAACGACTACGCCGGCCACGGTGGCGCAGAACAGTCAGCCCGCCCCCGTCGCCACGACGCCCAAGCCGCAAGCGCAACCTCAACCGCAAACCGCTTCCCAGCCGCAGCCGCAACCACAGCCCCAGTCCGAACCCCAAACCAGTCAGGTCAAGGCGCAACAGGCGGCCGAACAGGCTTCCGCCAAGGGCCGTGAGGTGGAATACAAGGTGCGGAAGGGCGACACGCTGTACGACATCTGGCGCAAGCATCCCGGCTCGTCCATCAAGGAAATCATCAACCGGAACAACCTGGCGCGCAACGGTAACCTGATTTATCCGAATCAAATCCTGATTATCCCGGTTCATTAGGCTTCCTGACGACGGCATCCACCACTTAGACGCGACATGAAACCCTATAAAAGTTTTCTGTTCCTGTTGGTTCTGCTGCTGATTTGCTCGGCGCTCGCCTACAACTTCCGCCAACGGGAAATGGCCATCGCGGAGGCGCAACGCATCGCGCGGGAACGCGCGGAGCGGGAGCAGTTCGTATTGGACTCGCTCGATGCCGTGGAACGCCGCTTCTTTGCATTCGATACCGCCCTGTTCTTCCGTGCCGAACTCTCGGCCGTGCCGTTCCGTCCGTTTGAATACGACACCGCGCTGAGCGAACATCCGCTTGCGCCGCTCTACACGCTGCTGCGTTACCGCGAAGACCCGGACCGTTTCGCGGCCGCGCTCATGGACTTTACGAACGAATGGGACGACGAACCCGAACCGCTTATCCGCATCCTGCATTACGGCGACTCCCAAATAGAAAACGACCGCATCAGCGGCAGTTTCCGTTCCTATATGCAACGGGCGTTCGGCGGCGCGGGCCGCGGCCTGGTGTCGCTTACCCAAAACGTGCAGGCGCACGGCCTGCGGATGCAGAAGAGCAAGGAATGGGTGGAAGTGAACATGACCCAGGAGAAACGGCGCGGCAACTACGGGCTCAGCGGCGGCTACCTGATGCCGCCCGCCATTTGGTTCATACAGCCGCTGTTGCGCACGGCCGACTACGGGCATTTCCGCTTGGACTGGAACAAGCCGGAAGGCGGCGCGTTCGTGGACGTGTTCGTGCATGAGGACGTACCGGCCAGAAACCTGAGCTGGAGCGTGGACGCCCGCACCGAAGACGGCACGGCGGTTCAGAAGACGGCCGACACGACGCCCTCCGAAAAGACGGGCTTCGGGCTCAAACGTTTCCGCTTTGCGCGCGAGCGTTTTGAAAAGAGCCGCGACCTGCGGATGCGCCTGAGCCGCAACCACAACCTCTATGCCGTCAGCTTCAACGACAGCACGGGCATCTGCGTCGATAACCTGCCCTACCGCGGCAATTCGGGCTATATATTCAGCCCGCAGCAACGCGCGTTCCTGAGCGAAAGCTACCGTTTGGGCGACGTCAAATTTATCATCTATCAATTCGGCGCCAACCTCATCCCCTACAATGCCGTGCCCGGCAAGACCGACAGCCTCCGTCAGGCCGAGTTGGCCTACTACCGCCGCGCGTTGTTGCAGGAGATTACCTACCTGCACACCGTCGCCCCCACGATGCCGGTCTGCATCGTCAGCATCCCGCCCCGCCCCGTGGACGCGCGCCGCGATATGGAAACCGAATACGACCGCCGCGCCGCCCTGCGCGTGGTGTACGACATACAGCGCGAGGTGGCCTTGGCCACGGGTTGCGTCTTTTGGGATCTGTGGGCGTTGACGAAAGACCATCCGGAATGGATTTCGTCCGACCACATCCATTTCTCGGACGCCGGCGCCGACATGGTGGGCAAGATGTTATACAAATCGTTTATCACCGATTACTATCGGTTCGTAAAAGCACAGGAGAAAGCCTATGATAGCCGGAAACCCTGATTTCTTGTTCACGAGCCTGTCGTTCTGGTGGTTCATGGCCGTGGTGTTGGCCGGTTTCAGTTTGCTGTACCGCTACCGCACGGCCCGCAACCGCTTCCTGCTGTTGTGCAGCCTGTTTTTCTATTTCGAGACGGCCGGCGCGGCGGTCTTCATGCTGTTGGCCTCCGTTTTCCTGAACTACGGCTGCGGTTGGCTCATCGACAAGAGCCGTCGGGAACAGGAGCCCGCCATCGCCAAGTTCTTCCTCGTTATCGGCATCATCCTCAACCTGTCGTTGCTTTCCTACTTCAAGTACGCCGATTTCCTGAACCGCCTCGTCTATGAATGGATCCCGGCCTGGCCGGCTACGGACGAAGGCCTGTTCGGCGACCTGCCTTTCCTCAATACGATCGTTTTGCCCGTCGGCATCTCGTTCTTTACGTTCCAGGCGCTGAGTTATCTCGTGGACTTGTACCGGCGGCAGATTCCCTATTGCCGCAACCTGTTCGACTTTGCGTTGTACCTGAGTTTCTTCCCGCAACTGGTGGCGGGCCCCATCGTGCGTGCCAACGCGTTCCTGCCGCAGTTGCAACGGCACTACCAACTCTCGACCAAGGAGTTCTCCTTTGCACTGTTCATGATACTCTGCGGCTTGGTCAAGAAAATCGCCATCGCCGACTGGATTGCCCAATGGGTGAACCCGGTGTTTGAGAACGCCACACTCTATACGGGCTTTGAACATTGGATGGCGACCTACGGCTACGCGCTGCAAATCTACTGCGACTTTTCCGGCTATACCGATATCGCCATCGGCTTGGCCGCCTGTTTGGGCTTTACGTTGCCGGTCAACTTCCGCTCGCCCTACAAGGCCGACTCGTTTACCGACTTCTGGCACCGTTGGCATATCACGCTCTCCACGTGGTTCCGCGACTATGTATATATTCCGTTGGGCGGCAACCGCCACGGCGTTTGGCGCATGGCGGCGGCCCTGCTCGTAAGCATGACGCTCTGCGGCATCTGGCACGGCGCCGCACTCAATTTCCTGTTTTGGGGCTTCCTGCACGGTCTGTTCCTCTGCTTCGAGAAACTCACGGGCTTGGACGGCCATCCGCAAAAACGGTGGGCGCGCGGGCTGAAAACCCTCGTCTATTTCCACCTCATCTGCCTGAGTTGGGTAATTTTCCGTACCGACTCGTTAGAAGCGGCGGCGGATTGGTACCTCGGCCTGTGTCAGATTACGCCGGTTGAGACCGTCGGCGCGGTGATAGCCCATTACAAGACGGTGTTCGCCATCATGGCGGCGGGCTTTGCGTTGCATTTCCTGCCGGCCTCGGTGCAGGAAACCGTAAAGATGACGTTCGCCCGCGCGCCCTGGCTCATCAAAGGCTTGGTATGCCTGCTCATAGGCGTGTTGTTGATTGTAAGCCATAGCACGGAGCCCCAACCGTTCATCTATTTCAGCTTCTGATTTTCGGAAATGACCGCACGGGAGACCCTTACCGCAGAATCGTGACGGAACCGCTCTGGTAAATCTTATCGTTCAGTCCTTCGGACTCCACCGTAAATTCGACGACGTAGAAATAAACGCCGTCCGAACATTCCTTGCCGTCGCCGCCCATGCGGCCGTTCCATTCGAACTTGGGGTCTTCGGACGAAAAGACCGGGTTGCCCCAGCGGTTGTAGATGTCGATACGGAAGCCCTCCACATACTGGTTGGGCAGGGCGCGGAACGTGTCGTTGTAGCCGTCGCCGTTGGGCGTGAACACATTGGGCAGACGGTAGGTGAAACAGGAGCGGTTGTCGGCATAGACGACGTCGCTCGGCTCGCTCTCCAAGCCGGCCTCGTTGACGGCCGTGACATAATAGCAGGCCCAATAGCCCTCCGGCTCGTGTTCGTAGGACGTTTCTTCCGTGTTGGCCACTTCCTCATAGACCGGCTCACTGTACCGCTTGTAGTAGAGTTTATAGTAGGCCGCATCGGTGTAACAGTCGGCCCAGGCGGAGGTGTCGGGGAAATACCAGGCGAGCGTGTTCACAAGCGGCTCGCAGCTGCTGTCACGCAGATACAAGGTGGGGCGGCAGGGCGCACCCAAGACCGGCACCGCCGATACGACGTTGGAGCGGTTGAGCAAGGGCGACGGCAGGCTGTCGTTGTAATAGGAGCCGTAGCCCTCTACATAGTAGCGGTAGGGGCGGTCGTTTTCCAAGCCGGCATCCACATAGTGGCGGGCGGCCACGCGCGCCACCGGTGCGAAAGCCGCCGAGTCGGGATGCTGGCGATAGACCGTAAAGTAGGCGTTGTGCCAGGGGTGTTCGAAATCCCAATCCAGCTCGACACGGCGGCTATGCGGCACGGCCATGAGGTAGGTGGAGGCACAAACCGGCGTGGCGTATTTAAGGGAATCGCCCGCCCCGTCGGGCAACAAGCCCAAGCGGTAGTAATAAGGATGCCCCACCGTATTGAGGCCCGTATCCGTCCACGTCACGACGCTGTCCAACGGGAAACGCCCGAGAAAGCGCATATTGTCGGGCGTGTAGCCGCCCAAAAGTCCATAGCCGTAGCCCTCCAGCACGCTGTCTTTAGCACGCAGATGCCGCCATTCGAGCGCCATCCGCCCCTCCTGCACATCGGTTTCCTCCACGCTGATGTGCGTGAAGACGGGCGTATAGGAGGCTATTTCGACGCAGGCGGGCGCGGAAGCGTAACTCTCGTCGCCGTCGGCGAAATACGCACAGACGCGGTAGCAATAGCGCATCCCCGACGCCAAATCCGCGCTATCCACAAAGGCGGTATCGGACGGCTTGCCGCACGTGCCGATGAGCGTATAGTCCGCGCCCGCCCCGCCGTGGCATTCATCGAAAGCCCCGTCGTCCGTGCCGCCGGCCCGGCGGTAGATGCGATAGCCCTTGGCATGGGGGCTGACGGACGTTTCCCACCGCAGTTGCACCCGCTCCCGCTGCAAATCGTAGTCGGCCTCCAAGCCGCGCACGGCCGGCGCCAGCACCTGCACCGCAACCGCCTTGAGGTCGGAAAGCGGCGGGTTGCCGCCGTCGGTGGCCTTTAAATATATACCATATGGTTGGGCACGCGAATCGGATAGTTCGGTCTGCCAGACGCATTCGTAACGCACGCTGTCGGGCGTGCCCCCCAACAACCGCAAATCACGGCCTTGACGCGTGGCGAAGACTTCGCCGGAGGCCTGCATCGTGATGCCGTCGCCGTCAAGGTCGAGCGCATAGGCTTCGAACTGCAACCGCTGCCCCGCCTCCACGCAATAGGCGTCGTCGCAAATGAGGTCGGGCGGGTAGTTGTCGCACATCTGCACGACAATCTGCATATCGCGCGTCACCTCGCCGATCAGGCGGCCGTTGCGCCATTCCCGCACGAGCATCGCCACATTGTATTCGCCCTGCGTCACCGGGTTTTCCCAAACCAGGTCGCCCGTGCGTTCGTTGACGTAAATCGTATCGGATGCGGCGGGAAACGAATAGCCCGCAATGTCTTCGCCGCCCGAAGTTCGGCAGCGTATCAAGTGGTAGGAAAGGCTGTCGCCGTCTGGGTCGTAGGCCGCCGGATTGTGGATGAACCGCCGCCCCACGCAGCCGCGGTCATCGACGGGCCGCGCCGTCAATACGGGGCTGTTGTTGCCGGACGACATATAAGGACTGATGACCAACAGCGTTTCGACATACATCGGCGTGTTGATGCTGTTGGGCATATTGACGACGCCCCCGTTGCGGTTGGCGTCTTCCATGCTGACATAATAGGAACCCGGGCCCGCATAGGTGTGCGTACCCGTATATACATTAACCAACGTCTGCTGACCGGGAATGACGGTCGCGCTTTCGCGAAGGAGGACTTCACTGCTGCCGTCGCCCCAGTTGAGTTCCAACTCGGGCCGGTCGGCCTCCGACTCGGTGAACGTATAGGTGACCAAGCGGAAACGGTAGGTGTAACCGGATACGTAGGTAAACGTGATTTCGGCCGCCTTTTGGTGGGTCGCCCGCAGGGGGGCGCCCCATCCGAGCGCCAAAAGCCACAGACAGGCTACGGCCAACGGCCTGAGCCGCCGGCCCGCACGCTTATCCGATGCCGCATCCGCCCCCATCGCGCCGCCTTAATCCAAAAGCCCGCGGTTACGCAACAGCGGCTTTACGTCGGCTTCCCGACCGCGGAAGTTCTTGTACATCTGCATGGCATCGTACATCCCGCCGTTCTCCAAAATCGACTTGCGGAAGGCCGTGGCCACGGCCGGGTTGAAGATATCGCCCGTTTCAAAGAAGGCGTCGTAGGCGTCCGCGTCCAGCACCTCCGCCCACAGGTAGCCGTAATAACCCACGGCGTACATCCCGGTCATGATATGGCTGAAATACGTGGAGCGGTAACGCGGCGGAATCTGGTCGATGAGACCGCGCTTTTTCGTCAGGTACTGCTGCTCGAACTTCTCAACCTGAATCGGCTTCTTGCCGTATTTGGTCTGCGTATGGTAATCCATATCCAACAGCGCGGCCGCGACGAATTCGGTGGTGGCGAAGCCCTGTCCGTATTTGGACGCCGCGTCCATCTTTTTAATCAGGCTGTCGGGCATCGGTTCGCCCGTTTCGTAATGCCGGGCATAGAGTTGCAGCATTTCGGGCGCCACGGCCCAGTGTTCCATGATTTGCGACGGCAGTTCGACGAAATCCAGCGGCACGTCGGCCAAGCCACGGTAAGGCACGTTGGCCAGCAACGCGTGCAACGCATGACCGAACTCGTGGAAGAACGTCTCGGTTTCGTCGAGCGTCAACAGCGACGGTTTGTCGCCCACGGGCGCGGCATAGTTCGTAACGATGGACGTGACGGGCGTAAGACGCCGACCGTTTTCCATACGCTGGCTCACGTAGTTCGTGTTCCAGGCACCGCTGCTCTTGTAGCCCGGACGCGCCACCATGTCGAGGTAGAGCAAGCCGAGCAACGTGCTGTCGGCATCGTAGCACGCATAAGCCGTGGTGTTGGGCGTCGGCATGGCCACCTGCGCGGAGACATCTTCAAAACGCAGGCCGTAGAGCCGGCGGCAGAGTTCGAAGATACCGTTGCGCACGGCATCCACCGAGAAATAAGGCCGCAACTCGTTTTCATCCAAATCGTAGCGTTCGCGGCGGATGCGGTCGGCATAAAAGCGCCAGTCGGCGGCGGTAAAGGCCGTTTTGTCGGATTCGTCGGCCGCCAACAGCGGTTCCATCACCGTCAGTTCTTCCTTGGCCTTGGCCAAGCCCGGCTCATAGACGCGCGTGAGCAGGTCATATACTTTGGCGGGCGTGCCGGCCATACGGTCGGCCAACACATAGTCGGCATAGGTGGCATAGCCCATGAGGTTGGCTTTCTCCAAGCGGAGCCGCAACAGTTCGTCTATGACCTTTTCGTTGTCGTTGGCCTCGTCGGAAGCCTGGCAGCGTTGCAGATAGGCCTGCAACAGCATCTCGCGCAACGGCCGGTTGGCCACATATTGCAAGGCCGGCATAATGCTGGCGTTGTCCAGGCCGAACTGCCAGCCCTTGTTGCCGGCTTCCATCGCGCGGTCTTTGGCCGCCTGCATATAGTCGTCGGGCAAGCCCTCGATTTCGCCCTCGTCGTTGACGACTAACTTATAGGCTTCGGTGGCCGCCAGCACATGGTTGCCGAACGCGTGTTCCAACTCGGCGATACGGCCGTTGATTTCCTTGAGCCGGTTGCGGTCGGCCTCGTTCAGTTCGGCCCCGTTGCGCACGAACTGCTTGTAGGTCTCGTCCAACAGCCGCTGTTCCACGGGCGACAGGTTCAGTTTGTCGGCATTGTTCTTGAGCCGTTTGATACGGCGGAACAGGAACGGATTCATATATACCTCATCCGAATGCGCCGTTTCCAAGCGCAGGGCCTCCGGCATGATGGCGCGGAGTTCGGGCGTGGAATGCGCCGACTCGATGTTCATCAGCACGAGCATCACGCGTTCGAGATCCAACCCGCTGCGGTCGAACGCGAGCAAGGTGTTTTCAAACGTAGGTTCTTCGCGGTTATTCACGATGGCCTCGATTTCGGCCTCATGCGCGGCGATGGCTTTTTCCAGGGCCGGCAGGTAGTGTTCCGGCTTGATATAGTCGAAGGGCGGCGCGTTGAACGGCTGATCCGCCCAAGAGAGGTCGAAAGGATTTTCCACGGTGTCGAATTTTGAAATGGCCGGCGTCGCGTCCTGCGCGTGGGCCGCGCCGTTGAGCGCCGCCAACAGCAAGGCCGCCAGTCCGAATCTTACAATGCGTTGTTTCATATCGGTTTAAATATTATGCGGATGAAAGGATAAAGATACGTTTTTTTTGCCTTACGGCCAAAAACGCGGGCGAAGCCATCCCTACCGGATGGCTAAGTACTTATGGGTCTGCAACGAGAGCCGCCAGTCGGGATGTTGCAGGAGATAGGCGACGATGGCCTGCCGCATGGTGTCGGACTGACTCCATTCGCATTGCAGGAAGGCGTGGAGGGCGTCGTTTTGGAAGAACCGCCGGCAGGTTTCGGCAAAAGCGAAATCGGCCTCGGAGGCCACCACCACTTTCAATTCGTTGGCCGCGCGGCTGAAAGCCGCTTGCAGCGGGGCGCCGGGCTTGGGCGAAACGCAAATCCAATCCCACTGTCCCGACAGCGGCTGCGAGCCGGAGGTTTCGAGCCAGCAGGCCAAACCGGCCGCGTGCAGGGCCTCGCACAGAGGCGTCAGGTCGTGTATCAGCGGCTCGCCGCCCGTGACCACGACCGCCGGCGCCCCGCTGCGCGCCGCCCGGTCCGCCAACGCCCGGGCCGACAGCCGGGGGTAGCCCTCCGTCGTCCAGGTTTGCTTGCTGTCGCAGAATGCACAGCGGACCGGGCAGCCGGCCAACCGGATGAAATAGGCCGGCATACCGCTATGGAAGCCCTCGCCCTGCAAGGAATAGAAATCCTCCACCAACGGGTACATAGGCCTACTCTTCCGTATTTTCAAGCGGGGTTTCCACCCCGTCCGTCGCTTCGACCGGCTCGGCGGCCTCGACGGCTTCCGCCGGTTCAACCGGTTCCGTACCGTCAACGGTGTCAACCGCCGTATCTTCGTCCGTTACCCCGGTCGGTTCTTCCGGCGCCGCCTTCCAAATGCCGTCGTCCGTATCCGTGTCGCCATCGGTCCAAACGCCGTCCCACGACTCGGTCGGTTGCGAGGGGGCCGCCTGCTTATGCTTGCGTTCGCGACGGCCCGTTTTGGGTTCCTGCAACTGACGGATGTCGTCGGTATAGAATCCGTTTTCGATAAGCCAAGCCTCGTAGGTACCGCCCCGCTCCGGCACCATCACGTTGTTGCCGATCGGGAAACTGATACCGAACATGAACTGCGCGTTCACCTGCCGCGACGGCACTTTGAAACTGCCGCTTTCCGTCTTGATACGGTTGAAAGCCAAAGGCGTATAATCGCTCGCGAAAAAGAGATTCAAGCCCCACTTCGGCGTGATGTTCAACGCCCAGCCGATGGACTGCCGCGTTTTCAGGAACGAATAGCTAACCGCCAACGAAAGCCACTTCAACGGTTTTATGTTGAGGGAGGCCGTGAGTTCCGTCGTCACGTGGTGCCAGTTCAGATAGGTGCTCGACAAAAGGCCGACGCTGAACATATCGCGGTAGAAATCGTATTCCACGCCCGCGTTCATATGCGCGAACATCGCACGCGTATAGGTTCGTTCGGGCACACTGGCATCCATGCCGAAACTCATGTCGAGCTTCATGTCCCCGTTGCCGTCGCTACTGATTTCCATGCCCTCATAGACCAAATCGCCGTTCAGGTCAAGGTTTACGCCCGACTCCCGCCGGTACGCGACAAAGCCCAAGTCCGTCAACGCGAACGAGAAGCGCAAGCCGCTCACATAGTTGGGGCGGTATTCAAAACCGAGGTCGAACGCGATGCCGTAGCCCGCATCCCGGCCGAAATCGCCGCCCGCAAAGCCGTTGATGCTGTCGCCGTCCACCACCGGCTGTATGATGCCGTGCATCTGCCCGCTGCCGTTCGTACTTACCTTCCATATATCGCCGCTCAACAGCAGGTCGGTATTGGGGAAATTGCCCGAAACGTCAAAGGCCGAATACAAGACCTTGAATTTGCCGCCCACCTGCCATTCGGGCGTAATGGCGCGCGCATGCCCGACGGCCAACGACATCCAGGCCTGGGCATTGAAGCCCACGTTCTTCATATGATATTCGGTCGGGTCACCCGTCATACCGAGCTTGAGAAACTCGAACGCCTCGTAAGGCAGGTTCATGTCGGCATGCACGTGGGTCGAAAGATCGACCGACCAGAAAGAGGTGCCCTCGTACCAGCCCCACGAAAGCAGGCTGATGTCGGTATTGAGGTTCATGTAGTTGTTTTTGCGGAACCCCGACAGGGCTTCGTCGGCCGGCACGTCGGGATGCAGGAACGTGCCCACCTGGCCGTTATCCAACGGATAGAACAAGGTATTCAAGCCCAAATTGCTCTGCCCGCTGACGCCGATCATGCCCAAGGCCGGGAAGTTGAAATAGCCGAACTGCGGCATCAAGGCCGGATTGAGCCAATGCCGTTGGTTATAGCCCGGCAGAAAATACTCGCTCATGGCCGGGCCCTGCGCCTTGACCGGCGCCCAGCAGCACAACAGGCCGAAGAGGACGGCCAAACCGCTTTTAAATGCGTTGTTTTTCATTACCTTCATGTTCATGCCCTCCTTATTCCGCTTCGTTCAAATCACGCAAATCCACCGTAATGCCGCCGGGTATCCGGGCTTTAAGCGCGGCCCGTACCCAAGACGTGGTTTTGAGCGGCACGCCTTCGTTGCCCGCGCCCGTCGTCAACGTAAAGCGCAAGACCAAAGCCTTGACCGGCTGTTTGTCGGCCGCGCCCGTGCGGTCGCCCAACGTCAAATCCAAGGGCGTCACCACCGCCGCGCCTTCCTGCGTGCCGGCCAAAATGCGTTGCGGCGCAGTTTCCATCGGCACTTCCCGCCCGTCGGCATCCAAGGCCGTCAGGAACAGTTCCAAGTCCACCGGCATCGTATTCAAGGCCGTACCGCCTATATGCAATTCATTCTTGGAAAGGATTTCATTGACCAAATCGGGCAAACCGTCAATGGTGTCGCCGAGGCTCAGGTGCAAGTCCTGCCCGAAGGACATCGGCACGATGAAGTCGTAATCGGCGGCGGCCGTATAAGTCACGCTGAAATCATAGACCATCTCCGAACGGTGGTCGGCCACGGTCGTCAACTCGATTTGCAAGGCCTCGGGGATGCGGCGCAACAGGCTCGCCAAATCGCATTCGACGAACGTGTAACCGGCCGGCAACGTAGCCGGCTGCCGGTTGGCCAAATAATACCGCGTCGTATCCATCTTCGCATCCGGACGCGCCGGCAACAGCAACTGCGCCTTGGCCGCCTTGTCGGCTTGGGGCGTTCCCTGAACGACGGGCGTTACCGTCAGTTCGTTCTGCAACGCGATGCCGATATTCGTGGGCACGGACAGCAACAGATAGGGCGCGTAAAAATCGAAAATCATATCTTCGCCCGTCAACATTTCGGGAATGTCGCCGAACGCCACGGTTTCCTGAATCGGGTCGATATTCGGTTCAAACAGCCCTTCGAAACGCACCGGCGTCAAATGGGTCACTTCATAACCCGTATGCAGGCTCATGGTCTTGCCTTCCCAATCCGCAAGCTGCGCCGCCTCATCCAACACCAAAATAAAGAGACCGGAATAGTGCATTTCCCCTTTCAATTCAAGATGGCCGTCGGCCACCGGGCATTGCGAGAGATTTAAACCGGCTATCGGCATCCGATAGGTCAACCGGCCTTCCTCAAGCTTGCCATGGATGCGCAACTTGCCGTCTTCCAACGTCACCGTGGCATCGGGGCGCACAAAGTCCGGCAAAGCCACCGACATCTCCATACGCACATCCAAATCCGGATACTGCTTCAGCTCCGGTACCTCGAACGTGAAGTCCAACACGGCACCGGTCGCCATCGCGATATAATCGATGCGCTCGATCTCCGGCGCAATATCATCCAAACCCGTCTCCACCGGCAAAGCATCCGTCACGGGTGCCGACAGACCGATGGATTTCACCGCCGCGCCCGCCCGGGCGGATGCAAACGTCAGTATATTATCCGATCCACCGGTAAAGTCCGACATCATCAAGCCGCCCGCGTCCACTTCCGGCACCGCCATGTCCATGCCGCCCGCCTGCGTAATGGCCAACGTGCCGTCTTCCAAGGCCGTCAGAAAATCCTGCGCGTCGCCGGCACCGTCCAACAGCGATTTGGCGTAAATCGTATCGGTGACGCCCAGCGGCAAAGCCAAACTGTCGCCGCCCACATTGACGGTCATATCGATATCGTCCATCGCGTATTCCTGTTCCACGCAAGACACCGTCAAAAAGCCCCACAAAAGGCAAAGGCTCCATCCAAACAAGGCTGATCGTTTCATATTCAATTGTATAACTAAATTAGCAAAAGGTATAAAAAAACTCTGTCGATTCCTAATGGAAACCGACAGAGTCTTTACCGCATATCCGAACGTTTTAGAAACGGCGTTCTTTGATACGGGCGCGTTTGCCGGTCAAAGCACGCAGGTAGAAGATGCGGGCGCGACGTACCACACCGCGTTTGTTCACTTCCACCTTTTCGATGAACGGGGAGTTGACGGGGAAAATACGTTCCACGCCGATATTGCCCGACATCTTGCGCACGGTGAACGTAGCCGTGGTGCCGCTGCCTACACGTTGCAGGACAACCCCTTGGAACTGCTGGATACGTTCCTTGTTACCTTCCTTTATCTTGTAACTTACCGTAATGGTATCGCCGGCTTTAAAAGCGGGCAGCTCGTTGCGTTGTGTCAAAGTATCCACAAACTGCATCAATTCCGGTTTGCTCATAACTCTTATCTTCCTTTTATAAAATTAACAATAGCTTGAATTTCAACCGCTTCAGCGACTATTTGAGGCTGTCAACCACCGCCTTGAAAGCTTCGGGGTGGTTCATGGCCAAGTCGGCCAGCACCTTGCGGTTCAAATCTATATTTTTGGCGTGCAGCTTACCCATGAAAGCGGAATACGACATCCCATAGGGACGCACACCGGCGTTGATACGTACAATCCACAGGTTGCGGAAGCTTCTCTTTTTGGCCTTGCGGTCGCGGTAAGCGTACTGCAAACCTTTTTCCAAAGAGTTCTTTGCGACGGTCCATACGTTCTTTCTCCGTCCGAACTGGCCCTTCGTCAATTTGAGAGCCTTTTTTCTGCGGGCTCGAGCGGCCACTACATTTACTGATCTAGGCATTTTTTAATGTTTTTTGTTTGAGCGCCCCGTTTCAAGGAGGACTTAATGCTTCAAACAAGGTTCATAAATAATGTTTTACCCTTTCGGGATTTTGTTTTTTGGTTTGGGACGCGGCTTAGAGAGCGAGCATATCCTTTACAGCCTTCACATTGGCGCCGTCAACGATGGCGGAATACGTCAGGTTTCTTTTCCGCTTCTTCGACTTCTTCGTCAGAATGTGACTTTTGTAAGCGTGCTGTCTCTTGAGCTTTCCCGTGCCGGTGAAAGAAAAACGTTTCTTCGCACTGGCCTTGCTTTTCATTTTTGGCATTGCTTATGATTTATTATTAGTTAGTTGTTTCCTTTATTTCTTGACCGGCGCGATGATGATGATCATGCGCTTGCCTTCCATCTTGGGCATGGCTTCGGGCTTGCCGAATTCCAGCAAGGCCTCCGCGAATTTGAGCAACATCACCTCACCCTGTTCCTTATACACAATCGTGCGTCCCTTGAACAAAACGTCCACCTTTACCTTGGAGCCGTCCTGCAAGAAGCGCTTGGCGTGGTTGAGTTTGAAATTGAAATCGTGCTCGTCGGTCTGCGGCCCGAGGCGGATTTCCTTAACCACGACCTTGGCCGACTTGGCTTTCAATTCCTTCTGCTTCCGTTTCTTTTCGTAAAGAAACTTTTGGTAGTCGATAATACGGCATACCGGCGGGTTGGCGTTCGGCGTAATCTCCACCAAATCCAACTCCCGCGCCTCCGCCATCTGCAAGGCTTCCTTGATGGGGCGGATGCCGGGTTCGACGTTTTCGCCAACAACCCGTACCACCGGCGCCGTGATAAAACGGTTAATCCGGTGTTCGGCTTCTTTCTGAACCGGTCCTCTAAACGGACGGTTGTGTCTAATGGGAATAGCTATGACTCTGTCCTCCTAATTTAGTTACACTTATTATAAGTACTGCTTTACTTCTTCATCAATCCGCTTGGCGAAATCGGCGAGCGTGAACGTGCCCAAATCGCCTTCCGCCTGCTTGCGCACCGATACCGATTCGGTTTCCTGTTCCTTTTCGCCCACGATGAGCATATACGGAATCTTGTTCAGCTCCGCGTCGCGGATTTTCTTGCCGGTCTTCTCGCTGCGTTCGTCCACGCTGCCGCGCAGGCCCATGTCTTCCAAACGGCTCTTGACCGTATGCGCGTACTGGGTATATTTGTCGCTAATCGGCAATACGATGAACTGATCCGGCGTGAGCCACAGCGGGAACTTGCCGCCCGTATGCTCGATGAGCACGGCCACGAAACGTTCCATCGAACCGAAAGGCGCGCGGTGAATCATGACCGGACGGTGTTTCTGATTGTCGGCGCCGATATATTCGAGGTCGAAACGTTCCGGCAGGTTGTAATCGACCTGAACCGTACCCAGCTGCCATTTGCGGCCGATGGCGTCGCGCACCATGAAGTCGAGCTTGGGCCCGTAGAAAGCCGCCTCGTCGTATTCCACATACGTGTTGAGGCCCTTTTCCTCGGCCGCCTCGATAATGGCGCGTTCGGCCTTTTCCCAATTCTCGTCGCTGCCGATGTATTTGGCGTGGTCCGTCTGGTGACGCAACGAAATCTGCGCCGTATAATCTTCAAAATGCAGCGTCTTGAATATCAAAAGGATGATATCGATAACCGACTTGAATTCGTCTTTCAGCTGGTCGGGCGTACAGAAGATGTGCGCGTCGTCCTGGGTAAAGCCGCGTACCCGCGTCAGACCGTGCAATTCGCCGCTCTGTTCGTAGCGATAGACGGTGCCGAATTCGGCGAAACGCAAAGGCAAATCCTTGTAAGAGCGCGGTTCGGAACGGTAAATCTCGCAGTGGTGCGGGCAGTTCATCGGTTTGAGGAAGAACGCCTCGCCCTCGATAGGCGTGGTGATGGGCCGGAACGAGTCCTTGCCGTATTTATCGTAGTGACCCGACGTTTTGTAGAGATCGACGTGACCGATATGCGGACACATGACCTGCTGATAGCCGGCCTTGCGCTGTACGTTTTTCAAGAAAGCCTCCAAGCGTTCCCGCAAAGCCGTACCCTTGGGCAGCCAAATCGGCAACCCCGCCCCCACTTTCGGCGAGAACATAAAGAGTTTCAAATCCTTGCCGATTTTGCGGTGGTCGCGGCGCTTGGCTTCTTCCAAGAACGCCAGGTATTCGGTCAGTTCCTTCTGCTTGGGGAAGGAAACGCCGTAAACGCGCGTCAGCTGCTTGCGCTTCTCGTCGCCGCGCCAATACGCGCCGGCCAAGCTCATGAGCTTGAACGCCTTGATATAGGACGTATTGGGGATGTGCGGCCCACGGCACAGGTCGGTGAACGTACCGGTTTCGTAGAACGTGATGCTGCCGTCGGGCAAATCCTCGATGAGTTCGCACTTGTATTCGTCGCCCTTCTGCTTGAAGTAGGCCATGGCGTCGGCCTTGCTCACGTCCTTGCGCGTGAACGCCTGCTTCTCGGCGGCGAGTTTCAATACCCGTTCCTCGATTTTGGGGAAATCGTCGGACGAGATATTGTAGTCCATGAAATCAATATCGTAATAGAAACCGTTTTCGATATGGGGGCCTATCCCGAACTTGACGCCGGGATACAGCTGTTCGATGGCCTCGGCCATCAAGTGGGCCGAAGAATGCCAGAAAGCCGCCTTACCCTCGGCATCGTTCCACGTGAGCAACGTCAGGGTAG
>CAMWIS010000022.1 GCA_947174375.1 uncultured Bacteroidales bacterium | reverse complement strand
TCCCAGGCCGCATCTGCCTGCAGATGCAGCATTTCCAAACCGCCCTTGACGTGGGCGCCCAAAGCCGCCATACGGCGCATCATGGCCGTGGGCTCGGGATTATAGACGACATCATAGAAATAGAAAGGCCTTTCGGGAGATACGGCCAAGCTGCCGTAGGGCAACGGCAATTCGCCGTCCACGTTCGGGAACATCCCGACGGGCGTGGTCTGCACGCAGAGGCCGTAAGCCTCAAAGCCGCCGGAAGCCGGCCAGTTGTCATACGTCAGGTAGCGGCGGGCCGGCCCGCTGGAAAGCGGGCGCGGGCGGCGGGTCACGACGTCGAACGGCAGCCCCCATTGCTGCAATACGTACTGCACGGCCGCCGAAGCGCCTCCGTCGCCCAAGACGACCGCCGCCCGCAGGCGATGGCGCAAGGCCTCCGGCGCGCCATCGCCCGGCCGCCCCACCCAAGCGAGCAGCGACCGCTCGAAACCGATGACGTCGGTATTCTCGCCCCACCACGCGCCGTGATGGCGGCGCAATACGTTCACGGCGCCCAGGGCAGTGGCGGCCGCGCCCGCGCCGGCCAGATACGGCCACAACGCGCGCTTATAAGGTATCGTCACATTGAGCCCGCAGAGATCCGTGCGCGCCAACAGCCCCGGAATCCCGTCCGGCTGCAAGGCGAACAGTTCGTAGGTATGCGTTTTGGAAAGGCCCAAACGCGCGAATTTATCTTGAAAATAAGCGGGCGAAAAAGAATGCCCCAACGGATAGCCCAATAAGCCGTAACGCCGGACGGCTGCGGTCGGTTCGTCCATAACGTCCATTATTCCAATTCTTTCAGAATACGTTGCAGCCCCGGAAGCTCCATGATTTCGGGCATGACTTCCTTGGCGACGGTCACGAGTTCCGGATCGGCGATAAAGGCCGCCTTGAAACAGGTCTCGGCCTGATTCGGCTTGTGCATATAGTGCAGGATCACGCCTTTCATCAACTGATAGCGGGCGTTGCCGGCTTCTTCCGACAAGCCGAGCTCGATATCCTGCATGGCTTGATCCAACTTATCCAAAATGCAGAGGTTCATGAAATAGTCGAACACCGCCACCTCGTTGGCAGAGGCGATACGCCAGGCCTCGCGCAAGGCGGCCAGCCCCTCGGTCTCTTCGCCCAACAGCAGCAGGCACTGCCCCATGCCGCGGTGGATATCGGATATCAACAGCCCGTCCAAATGCCTATCCATGTGCCGCGACGCCTCCGCCGCCGTGCGGAAATAGGCCAGGGCCTCCCGGATGGCCGCCACGTCGTCGCGCTTGAACGTCCGGCTTGCCAGACGGTAATTCAAAGCGGCCGTCTCCAAGTCGTCCAACGGCTCCTTCATCAGTTCCCGGATATAGAACAACTCGCGTTCGGGCTGCTGGTGGTCGGCATAGTAATCGGCCATGATGCTATAGAAATAGAACCGTTGCGTGTCGGTCCATTTTTCGGGCTGGAAGCGGCTGAAACTGTCTTCCACCAAGGCCGCGTCGCAGGAGTCGGAATACAGGATGCGGCGGCCGTGCGCCTCGTAGTCGTCGGGGTCGATGGCCAACGTGTATTCGTTGGCTTCCTTCGCGCCCTCGTGGTCTTCCAGCATCTCGCACACCTCGTAGAGCAGTTTCCACAGATATTTGTTGTAGGGGTGCTCGGCCGTCATCTTATGCAGCACCTCGGCGGCCTCGCTCAGCATCTCCCACTCTATCGTCCAAATGATGAAACGGTTGCAGACTTCGGGCGAATCCGGCTCCGACTTCAGGTATTGACAGATTTTGCGGAAGCCCTCCATGCGTTGCCCGCGCACGGCCAAACACTGCGCCAAACCGGCCGCCGCCACCCCGGCATCGCCGCCCAGGCTTTCGTACTGCCGGAACAGCTGCTCGGCTTCGTCGTAACGTTCCAGGCTCATATACAGACCGGCCCGCACGGCCAAACATTCCTCGTTGTTCGGATACCAGGCCTCCAAATCGTCCAGCAATTTGAGCGCCTCGTCGGTTTTCTCGACGGCCGCCAAATACTCCACCTTGCACAGTTGCAGTTCGTCGTCGTTCGGATAACGGCCCAACGCCTCGTCCAACACCATCCGCACCCGCTCGTACTCCTGCTTCATCATGCCGATGTTGACCAAGGCGGTATAGTCTTCCTCCTCCAACTCCGGCATCGGGACAGAAGCGTCCGCACGCGCCTCCCAATAACGCTGGTACAAATCCACGTCCTCGGGCATGAACACATCGTCAACTTCCTCTTTCATACAATCCTTTCTCTAAAAGTACGTCCGCCGCTTCCAAGGCTTCTTTGGTAGGCGTGCCATCGCTGAGCATGGCGGCAATCGCGCTGCGGTGCGCCCCGGCATCCAAGGGTTCTATATGCGACAGGCTGCGGTCGCCCGCCACCTGCTTGCTGACACGGTAATGCGCGTTGGCCTTGGCCGCTATCTGCGGCAGGTGCGTGATGCTGACCACCTGCATATATTGCGCCATCCGCCGCATCATGACGGCCATCTTGGCCGCCGTCTCGCCGGAGACGCCCGTATCGATTTCGTCCAATATCAGACAGTGAATCAAACTGTTTTCGTGAATGACCGACTTGATGGCCAACATCAGGCGCGAGAGTTCGCCGCCCGAAGCCACCTTGCCCAGTTCGGCGGGCTCGCCGCCCCGGTTGGCGTTGAACAACAGCCGCACACGGTCTTTGCCGCGCGGCGTAAAATCGGCTTCTTCCTCCCACTGCAACACGAGCGTGGCATCCGGCATGGCCAAATCGGCCAGGGCCTCCTGCGTCTTTTGCATCAGTTGGCGGCCGGCCTCCAGACGCGCTTCGCGCCAACGGACGGCCAAGGCCTCCAAGGCGGCTTTCAGTTCCCCGGCTTCGGCTTCCAGACGTTGCTGTTCCTCCGCCCGCCCGTCTTCGGCCTGCAGACGCCGCGCGGTTTCGTCGCGCAAGGCGATGAGTTCCTCCACGGTCTGCACGCGGTGTTTGGTTTCCAAGGCATAGATGCGGCTGAGCCGTTCTTCGGTGGCGGCCTTCTCCGCGGGCGAGAATTCCAACGCGCCGCTCCAATTCCGCAGGTCGCCCTGCAAGTCGTTCAATTCGATGAGGGCCGATTCCCAACGCGGCAACGCGGCCTGCAAGCCGCTGTGATAGGCGGCTATTTTCTTCAACTGCCGCACGATTTGGGTCAGACGCGTTTCCAAGGCTTCCTCGCCCTGCGTCCAGGCCGCCTGCGCCGCCTCCATCGCGTCTTTAATCTGCTCGGCGTGTTGCTGTTGCGCCAACAGCGTTTCCCATTCGGCCTGCTCGCCGGCCTGCAACTGCATCGCCGCCAACTCTTCGTAAAGGAAGCGCCAATAGTCCTGCTCGCGTTCCCAGGCCTGACGCGCCTCGACCAAGGCCTGCAAATCGGCCTGCACGCGGACGTAGCGTTTGTAGAGCGGCGCATACTCAGCCGCCACGCGCTTTTCCGCCGGGATATAGCCGTCCACGATTTCCAACAGGAAGGACGGGCGCACCATGTCCATCGTCTTATGCTGCGAATGGATATCGACGAGATAGGCCGACAGGGCTTTCAACACCGGCAACCCGCAGGGCGTATCGTTGACGAACGCGCGGGACTTGCCGGCGGCCGTGATTTCACGGCGCAGCAACAGCGTGCCGTCTTCCGCCTCGTCCAAGTCGTTTTCGGCCAAAATGCGGCTCACCTCCGGCCGGGAGATTTCGAACACGGCCTCCACGACGCATTTCTTCTCCTTGTCGAACAGCACCTGCGTTTCCGCCCGGTTGCCCAACAGCAGTCCCAACGCGCCCAAAAGGATGGACTTCCCCGCCCCCGTCTCGCCCGTAATCACGGTAAAGCCGGGGCCGAACGTCAGGGAGACCGACTGTATCAACGCATAATTTTCTATGGAGAGGTGTTTCAGCATACGAACGATTCGCCGGTCCGTAAGGCGTACGCCTTATCGCGCCGACATGATTTTCTGATATTTCTGGGCATTGGACGGGTCGAGGCTGTTGAGGATGGCCACGGCCTGTTGCCGTTCATCCTGCGACGCCCCCGAAAACATGGAGACCAACTCGTCGGACTTGGCTTCCATGAACAACAGTTTGCACGGCAAGCCGCTGCGCGTATCGTTCAAGGCCTTGAGGGCCGTCAAGGCCTGCAAGACCCCGGCGCGGCCATCCGTCGGATTGCCGTACATAAGGTCGAGCCCCTTGCGGTGATACTGATACAGCACGTTGTGTATCGCGCCGTAGTTGCCGTTCATGTAATTCTCTATCATCCAATAGCGGTTGCGGTTGTTGCGCTCGCCCGACTTCCAGCCCGGCTCGCTCATGCCCTGGCACATACTCACGACGTTGTCCGCCTTGCCCAAGCAGACTTCGCCGGCATTGGGCGCGAAGCTGTCCAAATAAAGCCCTATTATAAGGTAACTGTAATAGGCGACGACGGCCGTCAGATTGGAAGAGATGTTGTTGTCCGAAAATTCGATGGGGTCGAACGCGCTGTAGGTAAACGTAAAGTCCTTGTCCACGACGTTGAGCAGCGTGGTCTGATACGAGGCGTTATAGACGGGCCGGCGCGCCTGCACGGTCAGATAGGCTTTGGTGACGCCCGTCGTGAAGTCGCGCTCCTGCACTTCCATCGTCATGCTGCACGGGATTTTCTCGCCGGGGCCCACCTGCAGGTTCGTCCATTTCTGTCCGTTCACGAAGGCGGTCAAAGCGTCCTGCAACGTCTCGAACACTTTTTTGTCGCCGCTCTGTATCTTGGTGCTCACGACCTGGAACGTGCAATTCAGTTCCTGCGCCTGCAAGGCCGCGCCGCCGAACAGCAAGAGGCACCAAAGCGTCAAAACGCCCATACAGCGGCCCAGCCGTTGCACGAGCCTTTCGGCCACGGACACCTTGCTTTCCAACTCGCCCGCTTCGGCCGTACCGTCTTTATAGAGGAACGTCACTTTATTCGTCGTCGTTTCAAAACCCGCGCCCGCGTCTTCCAACGTATTGAGCACGATGATGTCGGCATTCTTCCGACGCCGCTTCTCCTCCGCGTTGGCCAACGCATGGTCGGTTTCCAGCGCGAAGCCGACGACGCACTGCCGTTCGCTCTTGTGTGCGCCGGCATAAGCCAGCAAATCGGGATTGGGCACGAGTTCGAGCGCGGTCTGCCCGCCCGTTTTCTTCATCTTGACTTCCGAAACGTCGCGCACGCGATAGTCGGCCACGGCGGCCGAGAACACGCCGGCGTCCATGTCGGGCCACCAACGCAACAGCACGTCGTACATTTCCTGAGCCGTCCGCACCTTTTCCCAATGCGCGACGGGGGTTTCAGGTTGCAGGGCCGACGGGCCGCTGACCAAAAAGACTTCCGCCCCCTGCCGTTGCAAGGCGTCGGCGATGCAGAAGCCCATACGGCCGGACGAACGGTTGGTAATATAACGCACGGGGTCGATGGGTTCCTGCGTGGGGCCGGCCGTCACGAGCACTTTCTTGCCCCGCAGCGGCGCGGCTTCCGGTTCGGACGTCCGCGTCAAAAGGGCCTCCGTCGCGCGGAAGAGTTCTTCCGGTTCCGGCATACGCCCCTTGGCTTCACAGCCGCAGGCCAACGGCCCGTAGGCCGCATCGAGCACATGGACGCCCCGTTGCGCCAACAGCCGCAGGTTTTCCACCGTGGCCGGATGCTCGTACATATGCACGTTCATGGCCGGGGAAACGATGACGGGTTTATGGAAAGCCAAATATAAGGTAGATAACGCATCGTCGGCGATGCCGTGCGCCATTTTGGCCAGGATATTGGCCGTGGCGGGCGCCACGAGCAGCACATCGGCCCAGTCGGCATAATGGACATGGCGCGTGCTCCGCTCGCCCACGCGGTGGAACATATCGGTATAGAGGCTGTTGCCCGAAACGGTTTCCAGCGTCAGGGGCGTGACGAATTCCAGCGCGTGCGCCGTACACACGACGCGCACCTCCGCCCCCGCCTGCACGAACAGGCGCACGAGGGCCGGCGTCTTGTAAGCGGCAATGCCGCCGCTCACGCCCAAAACGATATGTTTCCCCTGCAACGGCACGGTTGCCTCCCGCTTAGTCGATGGGATCGGCGTCTTCGGACGGACGGCGGAAGCAAAGGCCGTCTTCCATGAGTTCCTGCACGGCCATCAGCGTCGGCTTGGGCAGTTGCTCGTAGTAACGCGCTATTTCGATCTGTTCCTTGTTTTCGTACACTTCTTCCGCACCCTCCTGGGCCGCCGCGGTCGGCGTATATTCCGAAATCTTATTGACCAACTCCTGACGCAGGGCCGAGGAAATCGTATTGGCCCGCTTGGACAACACGACCACGGTTTCGTACAGATTGCCCGTCAGCGCGTCGAACTTGGAGACATCCCGCGTGATGGCTTCCTGGGAGGCTTTGATTTTCTTGTAATCCATGTTTTATTTTAATTTTGACTGTGATATTCCGTAATATTTATCCACTTCCTTGCGGTAGCGGCTGTCGGCGAACGAACGCATGAACGACTCGTAGGCCTCCTGCACGCGCGCATACCGTTCGGGCTGCTTTTCCCGTATGCTGTTCTCGGCGTAGAGGAACCGGCTGCGGAGCATCCGGTAGGCCGCCTCCTCGCGGTACATGGACTCCGGATAGTCGCGCAGGAAGTTGTAATAGGCGATCGAAGCCGCGTTATACAGGTTGCGCTTGTAGTACATATTGGCCAACTCAAAGGCCTTCAACGCCAACTTGTCGCGCAATTCGACGATGAGGCGCGCCGCTTCCTGCACCTTGGGGCTGTGCGGGTAGTAGTTGATGAACAGCTGCAACTGCTTGATGGCTTCCATCGTGGCCGTCTGATCCAACTTGTAGTAAGGCGATTCCAAAAACTTGCAGTAGGCGCTCATATACGTCGTTTCCTCGATGGACGCGCTGCCCGGGAACATACGCCCCGACATCCGGAAATAGTACGAGGCCATGTAGTAGTCCTTCTCGTAAAAATAGGCGTAAGCCAAATTGTAGAGCAGGCTTTCGAAATCGTCCTTGCCGCGATAGGCCGGCATCAACTCCTCGAACACCGTGATGGCTTTCTTATAGTCGCCCTTGTCGTAGGCTTTGACGGCGAAATTGAACTTGTCGGCCGCACTGCCCCGCTTGCTCACCGCGTTATACTCCTTCTGATAGGCGCAGCCCGTCAGAGACAACACAATGAGTACCAGCAAACTATACCTTATTTTACGCCAAAACATAGCACAAAGATAAACTTTTTTTATTAAAGTACTGAATATGGACGCACGGCGTGTCACTTTCAAAAAAAATCCTTATATTTGCCGCGTTTTTAGAAAACCGCAAATTAAAATCGTTTAACTATATGAGACCTGACTTCAAAAAGGTTGACTATAAGGCCAACAGCAAAAAAAGCGCTGCCAAGGCCGCCGGCAACCGTACTTGGATGACCTCGGAACAGATTCCGGTCAGACCGTTTTACACGCAGGAAGACCTGAACGGCATGGAACACTTGAACTATGCGGCCGGTATCGCGCCCTTCCTGCGCGGCCCGTATTCCACGATGTACGTCATGCGTCCGTGGACGATCCGTCAGTATGCCGGTTTCTCGACCGCGGAAGAATCCAACGCTTTCTACCGCCGCAACCTGGCGGCCGGTCAGAAAGGTCTGTCCATCGCGTTTGACTTGGCGACCCACCGTGGCTACGACTCCGACCACGAACGCGTGGTGGGCGACGTCGGCAAGGCCGGTGTGGCCGTTGACTCCATTTTGGATATGGAAATCCTGTTCGACCAGATTCCGCTCGACAAGATGTCCGTTTCCATGACGATGAACGGCGCCGTATTGCCGATCCTGTCGTTCTACATCATCGCGGCCGAAGAACAGGGCGTGCCGATGGAACAGCTGAGCGGTACGATTCAGAACGACATCCTCAAGGAATTCATGGTACGTAACACGTACATCTATCCGCCGCTCCCCTCCATGCGGATTATCGCCGACATTTTCGAATTCACGTCCAAGAATATGCCGAAATTCAACTCCATCAGTATTTCGGGCTATCATATTCAGGAAGCCGGCGCCACGGCCGATATCGAACTGGCCTATACGCTGGCCGACGGTCTCGAATATCTGCGGGCCGGTATCAACGCGGGCATGAGCATCGACGATTTCGCGCCGCGCCTCTCGTTCTTCTGGGGCATCGGCATGAACCACTTTATGGAAATCGCCAAGATGCGTGCCGGCCGTATGCTTTGGGCCAAAATCGTCAAGCAGTTCAACCCGAAGAACCCGAAATCCATGGCGTTGCGTACGCACTCGCAGACGTCGGGTTGGTCGTTGACCGAACAAGACCCGTTCAACAACGTGACGCGTACGTGTATCGAAGCCATGGGCGCCGCCCTCGGCCACACGCAGTCGTTGCACACGAACGCTTTGGACGAAGCCATCGCGCTGCCGACCGACTTCTCGGCGCGTATCGCGCGTAACACGCAGATCTACATCCAGGAAGAAACCCAGGTTTGCCGCGTCGTTGACCCGTGGGCCGGTTCCTACTATGTGGAAATGCTGACGAACGAACTGGCGGACAAGGCTTGGAAACTGATTCAGGAAGTGGAGGAACTCGGCGGTATGGCCAAGGCCATCGAAACCGGTATCCCCAAAATGCGTATCGAAGAAGCGGCCGCCCGCAAGCAGGCGCGCATCGACTCCAAGACCGACACGATTGTGGGCGTCAACAAATACCGTCTGGAAAAAGAAGACCCCATCGAGACGCTGGAAGTCGATAACACGAAGGTACGCGAAGCCCAGCTGGAACGTTTGGCCAAACTGAAAGCCAACCGTAACCAGGCCGAAGTGGAGAAGGCTTTGGACGCGCTGACCGAATGCGCGCGCACCGGCAAGGGCAACCTGCTGGAACTCTCCATCGACGCGGCGCGCAAACGCGCTTCGTTGGGCGAAATCTCCTATGCATTGGAAAAAGTATTCGGCCGCTACAAGGCCGTCATCAGAACCATATCCGGCGTGTACTCATCTGAAACCAAAAACAACGAAACGTTCAAGAAAGCCTTGGCCATGACCGACGCTTTCGCGAAAAAAGAAGGCCGTCGGCCGCGTATCATGATTGCCAAAATGGGCCAGGACGGCCACGACCGCGGCGCCAAAGTGGTGGCCACGGGTTATGCCGACCTCGGCTTCGACGTGGACATGGGCCCGTTGTTCCAAACGCCGGCGGAAGCCGCCAAGGAAGCCGTGGAGAACGACGTCCACATCCTGGGTGTTTCCTCGCTGGCGGCCGGCCACAAGACGCTGGTGCCGCAGGTTATCGAAGAACTGAAGAAGCTGGGTCGCCCCGACATCCTCGTGACCGTGGGTGGCGTTATCCCGCCGCAGGACTACGACTTCCTCTACAAAGCCGGTGCCTGCGCCATCTTCGGCCCCGGTACCGTGATTGCCGACTCCGCCATCAAGATGTTGGAAATCATGGGCATTAAAGAAAGCGACATTCACTAAATCCCAAGCGGAAACCGCTTCTTGCACCGTTTAGACGGGACAGGAGGCGGTTTTTCGTTTTTGGCGGACCTTATTAAACGGACTTATGGAAATGAACCTCTTGCTGATCAGCAACTCGACGAATGCGGGCGAAGCCTATCTGGGCTGGCCGCGGGCGCACATGAAAGCCTTTTTTGAAGAAATGCACGTGGACGAAGTGACGTTCGTGCCCTACGCCGGCGTCAGCATGGGTTATGACGTCTATGCCAAACGCGTGGCGGACGTTTTGGCCGAAATGAACGTGCGGCTCGTTTCCGTCCACACGTTCGACCAGCCGGCCGACGCCATCGCCAAAGCGCAGTGCGTGCTGGTGGGCGGCGGCAACACGTTCCACCTCGTTTACGAAATGCACCGCCACGGCCTGATGCAGGCCATCCGCGAACGGGTGCAAAACGGCCTGCCCTACATGGGTTGGAGCGCGGGTTCCAACGTGGCCTGCCCCGGCCTGTTCACGACCAACGATATGCCGATTATCCAACCGGCCTCTTTCGAAACGCTGAAGCTCGTACCGTTCCAAATCAACCCGCACTATTTGGACGCCCATCCGCAAGGACACGGCGGCGAAACGCGCGAAGACCGCATCAAGGAATTCATGGTGGTTCAGCCGGAGACCTATATCGTGGGGCTGCGCGAAGGGACGATGCTCCGCGTCAAGGGCCGCACGCTCTCGCTCATCGGCGGACGCCCGATGCGCGTATTCCGCCAAGGCATGGAAACCAAAGAATACCAGGCCGGTCAAGACCTTTCGTTCCTGATGGCCTAACCTACCCCTATGATACAGGAAGACGAAAAACTGCAACGCAACCGGATTCGCGGCGCACACGTGAGCACGGTCTGTTCCATCGCGCTCGTATTGTTCCTTATCGGCATACAGACGCTGATGGTCGGCTATACGCGCAAGATTTCCAACTACGTGAAGGAGAACATCGGGTTCACCGTCATGATCAAGGACAAGACGCGCGAAGCGGATATTTTGGAACTGCAAGCCTTGATAGACCGCTCGCCCTACGTCAAATCGACGCGCTACATCAGCTCCAAGGACGCGGCGCAGGAATTGCAGGCCGACCTCGGGCACGACTTCATCGACTTTCTCGGCTACAACCCGCTGTTGCCCTCGATAGAGGTGCACCTGAAGGCCGACTATATGCAGCCCGACAGCGTGGCCTTGTTCGAACACGAAATAACGCGCTACCACATGGTCAAGGAGATGTTCTACCAACGCGATTTGGTCAGCATCGTCAATGACAACGTGCGCAAAATCAGCTTTTGGCTCATGGGCTTCGGGGCGCTGACGCTCTTGATCGCCGTGCTGCTGATCAACAACACGATGCGGCTGTTGATTTATTCCAAACGCTTTACCATCAACACGATGCAACTGGTGGGCGCCACGGCCGGCTTCATCCGCAAGCCGTTCCTCGCCAAAAGCCTCGTACACGGCTTTATCGGGGCGGCCCTGGCCATCCTGTTGCTGGCCGCCGGCTTGCTGTATCTGCACAGCAAGGTGCCGGAGGTCATCAGCCGCGCCGACCTGCCGATGATTATCGGCGTATTCGTGTTGCTCATGGCCTTAGGTTTATTGATAACCCTGATTTCCGCTTATTTCTCGGTCAACAAATACGTGCGTATGCGCAATTCCGACCGGATTTACAATTAAAAGCGGCTTGTCTTAGTATATACGATTATGGAAAAAGAGAAAAAAGGCTTCGACTTCGCTTTCCGCAAGGAGAACTACATCCTGATGGGCGTCGGCGTGTTGCTGTTGATTTTAGGCTATGTCCTGCTTTCGGGCGGCGGTAGCGACGATCCCAACGTGTTCAGCGAAGCGCTTTTCAATACGCGCCGCCTCGTCGTCGCGCCCCTGGTGATTTTGGCCGGTTTCATCGTGGAAATCTGGGCGATTATGAAACGTCCGAAAGAATAAGCCGATGGAAACGATGAGTTGGTGGCAGGCCTTGCTGTTGGGGCTGATTCAAGGCTTGACCGAATTCCTGCCCGTGAGCAGCAGCGGCCATCTGGAAATCGGCAAAAGTCTGTTGGGCGTCCATCTGCCCGACGACCTGTTGTTTACGGTCTGTGTACACGGCGCCACCGTATTGAGTACGATTGTCGTCTTTTGGAAAGACCTGCTCAAACTGCTGAGCGGCCTGTTCCGCTTCAAACTCAACGACGAAACCGTCTATATCTTCAAGTTGGTGGTTTCGATGATTCCCGTGGCCATCGTCGGCATCTTTTTCAAGGACGAGGTGGAAGGCTTTTTCGGCAACGGCCTGCGCTTGGTCGGCATCATGCTACTCGTGACGGCCCTCTTGCTCTGCCTGGCGCAATACCTCGGCAAAGGACGGCACGGCATCCGCTATCAGGACGCTTTCATCATCGGAATCGCACAGGCCTTGGCCGTATTGCCGGGCCTCTCCCGCTCCGGCAGCACGATTGCGACGGGGCTTTTGTTGGGCGACCGCAAGGAGGACGTGGCCCGCTTCTCGTTCCTCATGGTGCTGGTGCCGATTTTGGGCGAGAACCTGTTGAGCCTCGTTTCCGGCGACATGGCGCAGTCGGCCGTTCCGGCCTCCGCCCTGCTCATCGGCAGCTTGGCCGCTTTCGTATCGGGCTGGACCGCCTGCAAATGGATGATCCGCATCGTGAGCAAAGGCAAACTGGTTTATTTTGCCGTTTACTGCGCGGTGGTCGGCCTCTTGGCGATTGTATTGTAATACCATAACCTATGTTCCCTTTCTCATTCGGTAAGCCGCTGAAAAACGGCTTGGCGGCGGGTTTGCTTTGGATAGGCGGCCTGTGGATGGCTTTGGGCGCCATACCGCCCGTGGAAATCCCCGCCCCCTGCGACCCGACGGCCGAACGCAAACTGCTCGGCTACTTCGAACGCGCGCGTCAACTCTATCACGACGGCCAATACCAGGCGGCCCTGGACGCGCTCTCTGCCGCCGGCAACATCTGCCCCGGCCACGCCCAAAGCTGGCTGCTGCGCGGCGTCATCTACGAAGACCTGCACTACATCGACTCGGCGGTATGGGGCTACCGGACCGCCCTCGGCATCAACCCCAACGTCTTCCCCAACGCCTACTATACGCTCGGCCGGCTGGAATACAGCATCGGCCAGTATGAGGAGGCCGAACGGCATTTGGCCACGTTCCTCGGCTTGGAGAAGGTGTCGGACAACCTCAGGCGCAAGGCCGAAGACGTGCGCCTACGCAACGCGCAGGCCCTG
This sequence comes from uncultured Bacteroidales bacterium, assembly GCA_947174375.1. Taxonomy (GTDB): domain Bacteria; phylum Bacteroidota; class Bacteroidia; order Bacteroidales; family P3; genus CAMXAS01. Next base: position 3,373 of record CAMWIS010000022.1, on the reverse strand, counting down.
GAACTCAGCCGCCACCGCGTGCCGTTCGCGCCGCAGGCCCTGAGCGACAGCATCAACACGCCGGCCGAAGAATACCTGCCCATCGTGACCTTGGACGACCGTTACCTGATTTTTACGCGCCGTTATAAGCGCGATGAACCGACGCCGCATTTGGAGGAGGACTTCTTTATTTCGGAGCGCGACAGCCTGGGCGAATGGACGCTGGCGCAACGGATGCCCGAACCCGTCAACTCGGACGGCAACGAGGGCGCGCAGTCGATTTCGGCCGACGGCCGCTACCTCTATTTCGCCGGCTGTGGCCGCGAGGATGGCCGCGGCTCCTGCGACATCTACGTCTGCGTCAAGAACGGCGACCACTGGGGCAAGCCGATTAACCTCGGCTATCCGGTCAATACGGAGGCCTGGGAGTCGCAACCGTCGATTTCGTCGGACGGCCGCACGCTGTATTTCTGCAGCAACCGCGCGGGCGGCATGGGCGGCAGCGACCTGTGGATGACCGTGCGCAGCGATGCGGGCGTTTGGTCGAAGCCCGTCAACCTCGGCCCGAACATCAACACGCCCGGCAACGAGAACTCGCCTTTCATCCACCCCGACCAGGAGACGCTGTATTTCTCGTCCGACACGCGCCCCGGCCTCGGCGGCATGGACTTGTTCGTAGCGCGGCGCGAAGGCCCTAACCGGTGGGGCGAAGCCGTCAACCTCGGCTACCCCATCAACACCTACGCCGACGAAGCGACGCTGAGCGTGGACCGCACGGGACAGACGGCCTATTTCGCGAGCGGCAAATTAGGCGGGCAAGGCGGCCTCGACATCTACCGTTTCGAACTCTATGAGGCGGCGCGCCCCAACCTCGTCTCGTTTATGAAAGGGATGGTGCGGGACGCCCGCAGCGGCGAGCCTTTGCAGGCGCATTTCGAACTCGTCGATTTGGCCACGGCGCAGACCACGGTGGAATCGTTCTCGGATGCCGTCAACGGCGACTTCCTCGTCTGCCTGCCGGCCGGCAAGACCTATGCGCTCAACGTTTCCAAAGAAGGCTATCTGTTCCATTCCGAACACATCGCGCTCAACGACACGCACGCGCTGACGCCGCTCTATAAGGAAATCGCGCTCTCGCAGGTACATACGGGCGAAACGATGGTGTTGCGCAACATCTTCTTCGCCACCGACGACTACCAGTTGGATTCGGCCTCGTTTACGGAGCTGAACCGGCTGTGGCGCTTCCTGCACGAACAACCGCAGTGGCGCATCGAAATCAGCGGCCATACGGACGCGACGGGCCGCGAGGCCTACAACCAACAGCTGTCGGAACAGCGGGCGCGCTCGGTGGCCAACTACCTGATTGAGCGCGGCATTGCGGCCGACCGCATCGAAACCGCGGGCTACGGTTCGCAAAAGCCCGTGGCCACGAACGAAACGGCCGAGGGCCGTCAACAGAACCGAAGAACGGAAATCAAGATATTATGACGACCTTTGATCCGAACGCAGCCTGCGCCCCCAACGGGCGCTTCTTCGGCTTCCCCTACCGGACGGAAGAAGCCGGACTCGTATTGATTCCCGTGCCCTGGGATGTGACGACGTCCTACAAGCCGGGGGCGGCCGAGGGCCCGCAAGCCATCCTGAACGCCTCCTACCAGTTGGATTTCTTCGATTTCTTTGTGCCGAAAGCCTGGGAGAAACGCATCGCGACCGAGAAGCCGGACTTTGCGGACTTGCGGAATACGTCGCACAAGATGCGGCCCATCGCGGAGAAAGTCATTGAGCGGGCCTCGACCGAAGGCGCCGTGCCGGCGGCCGACCGCGACCTGATGACGATAGAGGCGGCGTCGGAGACCTTGAACGAATGGGTGGCGACGCAATGCCGCACGCAGCTGCAACAGGGCCGCAAGGTAGGCCTCGTGGGCGGCGACCACAGCGTGCCCTACGGCCACTGGCAGGCCTTGGCCGACTTTCACGAGAGCTGGGGCATCCTGCATATCGACGCGCACGCCGACCTGCGCGAAGCCTACGAGGGCTTTACGTTCTCGCACGCCTCGATCATGTACAACGCGCTGCAACTGCGCCGGGCCGACGGGACGACGCCCGTGACATCGCTCGTGCAGGTGGGCATCCGTGACGTCTGTGAGGAAGAGATGGCACGGGCGGCGGCGGACAAGCGCGTGCATACGTTCCCCGCCCCCTTGTTGCAACAGGCACGCTGCCAGGGCGTATCGTGGGACACCCAGGTGGCCGACATCCTCGCCCGCCTGCCGCAAAAAGTGTATATCAGCTTTGACATAGACGGGCTGGAGCCCGCGCTTTGTCCGCACACGGGGACTCCCGTGCCCGGCGGCCTGCGCTATGGCGAGATGCAATACCTGCTGGATGCCTTGCGCCGCAGCGGCCGCGAAATCATCGGCTTCGACCTCTGCGAGGTGGCCCCCCACCCGACCGACAGGGCCGACGAGTGGGACGGCAACGTCGGCGCCCGGGTGCTGTATCAGCTGTGTTTGACGGCGTTGGGGTAAAGAGGCAAAAATCACCCGGCATCTACTAGTTCGTCTTCTTCCTGTTCGACGGCTACCGCTACCCGCAGGTGGTACATATCAGGCCGTAGCGGGATATTAGCCCCTATTTTCGTTCCAGACTACACATCCCTACAACGACGGGCTATTCCAAACTTTTTTTCATATGTTTTTCGAGGTCGAACGTATAATATGCAACAACATCATGTTTAAACCATAAAAAGGTCAATCGATAAACCTGAAAAATTACAATACAATGGAAACGAAAATATTGAATCCGATTGATGCCGTAAAAACTGAAATCGAGCGATTGTTTGACGATGCCGTAGCCGGGCTTTTTGTTGGCAAGCCTATTCCCATTGGTAAATTAACGGATGCCGGGCGAGCATATCTTCAGCATCTATCTGGAGAACAAATGAAACCGGATGTCGATTTCGTATTGAATCCATCGGATCTTGTGCATATCTATAACAGGCATTTTGGCGATAAAGAGCAAGATAAACGCAATATTCCTCTGACGAAAGATGATATACGCAACATCGTGGACGTGGCGGCTAAACCGGATAAGATACTTTTCCAGAAAGAAGAAAAGCAACAACGCAAAACGTTTATATTTCTTAAAAGTACAGCGTTCGGGACTTACAATTTATTGGAAGTATATGCGGACAAAAGAGGCAATTTAACCGCCAAGACTTTCTATAAAACAAAAAAGGGCGTTTCCCAACGTGTAATGTATTTCTCAACCCTACACTTTACGTCCGAAACGGATGGGGCAACCCTTAATGTTGGGACAAATATACCACAAATATTGGAATTTAAAAACCTGCCCAAAGGATAAACAAAACGGGCAGGCCCAAAGACCTGCCCGC
>CAMWIS010000021.1 GCA_947174375.1 uncultured Bacteroidales bacterium | reverse complement strand
TATGTTAATAACTTAACGGCGGAGGCCTTGTTTATTTGGCGGCGGGTGTTTAACTTTGTTCCCTGATATGAGTAATGCTGATTTATATCAGCCGGGGCAAGCCCGGACATTCCTGATGACTGGAAACTTGGAAGGTCAAAATTCCAATTCGTTTGATATTTTCTCAAAAAGGCGGTTCTTTTTCGGAGCCGCCTTTTTTTTGGCCGCCGCAAACGGCCGTTTCCCTTCGTTTAACCTAAAATACCTATATCTATGAGTTTAAAGAACAGAAATCTGATTTCCATCAACGACTTCAACAAGGAGGAAAAACTGCACGTGCTGGATGTCGCCGCCGAATTCGAGGCCAATCCCCGGCAGCCGATTCTGAACGACCGCGTGGTCGCCACCTTGTTTTTCGAACCCTCCACGCGTACGCGCCTCAGTTTTGAAAGCGCCGCCAACCAGTTGGGCGCGCGCATCATCGGTTTCTCGGACGCCTCCAACTCCAGCGTTCAGAAAGGCGAAACGCTGAAAGATACGATTACGATGGTGAGCAGCTACGCCGACCTCATCGTTATGCGCCACCCGCGGGAAGGCAGCTCGCGCTACGCCTCCGAAGTTTCCAAAGTGCCTGTCATCAACGCCGGCGACGGGGCGAACCAGCACCCCACGCAGTGCTTGCTCGACCTGTATTCCATCCGCAAGACGCAGGGCCGTTTGGACAACCTGCAGGTGGCCTTCGTCGGCGACCTCAAATATGGCCGTACCGTTCACTCGCTGACTCACGCGCTCTGCCAGTTCAACTGTACGTTCCACCTCGTTTCGCCCGAAGCCCTCAAATTGCCGAGCGCGGTAAAGCAGGACATCAAGGATCACAAGCTGGAATACCACCAATACACGGATCTTGAAGAAGTGCTGCCGATTGCCGATATCGTATATATGACGCGGGTTCAGCGCGAACGTTTCGCCGACCCGATGGAATACGAACGCGTCAAGAACGCCTGCATCCTGACGGGCTCGATGCTGCACGGTTGCAAGGACAACATGAAGATCCTGCACCCGCTGCCCCGTGTCAACGAAATTACGACCGACGTCGATACGACGCCCTACGCCTATTACTTCCAACAGGCGCAGAACGGCGTTTACGTGCGTCAAGCCTTGATTTCCTTGATTTTGGGTGCGAAAGCCTAAACCATAACGATTTTTGTAAACTTTTAAATAGATACGACATGACAAAGAAAGAATTATTGGTTTCCGCTTTGGAAAACGGAACCGTCATCGACCATATATCGGTAGGCCAGGTGATGCGCGTTATGCACATCCTGGGTTTGGACGACTGCGACAGCATGATTTATCTCGGCGCGAACCTTTCCAGCCAGAAATACGGCAAGAAGGGCATCATCAAAGTGGCCGACAAGTTCTTCAAGGAAGAGGAAATCAACAAAATCGCGCTGGTTTCGCCCAAGGCGACGATTATCGAGGTGCGCAACTATGAGGTGGTGAAGAAGATTCAGGTTTCGCTGCCGAAAGAAATCCACGGTTCGGTCAAATGCATGAACCCGAACTGCATCACGAACCATCAGCCCGTAGAGACGTTCTTCAACGTAATCGAGACGCCGGAGGTCAAACTCCACTGCCACTACTGCGAGAAGAACAGCCTGCCGGAAATGATCGAGTTCATATAGCCGGCACGCGCCGGAAACGGTGCGCCCGCATACGAAAAGCCCCTGCCGAATCGCCGATTCCGCAGGGGTTTCTTTTTGACGTATTCTCTTGGATAAGACGACCGGCTAAGCTTCGGGCTCCGCCACGGGTTCGGGTTCCACCGCCACCTCCGGCTCCGCCGCCGATTCGCCGTAAGGGGCTACCGGCTCGGCGGCCATCGCCACCGGTTCTTCTGCCATAACCGTTTCGTACGGGATGACCGGTGCCTGTTCCGGTGCTGGTTCGGGCTCCGGCGCTGGTTCGGGCTCCGGCACTGGTTCGGGTTCGGGCGCGTTTTCAGCGGCCGCCTCGCTCATCGCGATGGCCGCCGCCACAGCCGCGGCTTCCTCGGCCTTCTTGCGCTGTTGCTGCCGTTGCCGTTCGGCTTTCTCCTGCTTGAGACGCTGCTTCTCGGCTTCCATATCGTCGGCCAGATGCGCGTGCTTGTGCGCGTGCGACACCAACCACGGATCCACGACCTTCTTATAGGCGTTTTCGGCCGCCAACTGTTCGGCCGACTTGACCGAATGTTCCATGGCCGAGGCCCAAACCTCGCCGTCCACCCGCACTTCCACCTTATACAACTTCTTGCTACCCTGCCGCGTGGACGATTCGACGCGGAAATCCACCTTCTTCCGTTCCTTTTGGCACCAATCGATGAGTTTGCTCTTGTAGTTCCAATCCTTGCGTTCGAGTTCATCCACATCCATGTGCATCCCTACAATCCGCCTAAGGATGATTTTCTTCGTAAACTTAAAGCCTTTGTCGAGAAAGATGGCCCCGATCAGGGCTTCCAACGCATCCCCGTCCACCGACTTGAAACCGCCGTTGCCATGGCCCTGATCCAACTGAATCATCTTATGCAGGCCCATGTGCAACCCTACCTTGTTGAGACTGGCGCGGCTCACGATTTTGGAACGCATTTCCGTCAGAAAACCCTCATCCTGAGTCGGATACTTCTTGAACAGATACTCGGCGATAACGACGCTCAGCACGGCGTCGCCCAGATATTCCAACCGTTCGTTGTTGCGCCGCACGCCGTTCAGCACTTTGGAGGCCGAACGATGGCGGAACGCCAACCGGTATAAAAAAATATTCCCGGGACAGAACCCGAGAATACTTTTTATTGCTCTGCGCAAATCACGGTTAGCCCGGCTTGCACGAAACAATTTCAACATTATTCGTATTTTTTAAATACAATCGAAACGTTGTGTCCGCCAAAGCCGAACGTATTGCTCATGGCCACGTTCACTTTGCGCGCCTGCGCTTTTCCAAACGTCAGGTTAAGACCCAAAGCGGCGATTTCCGGATCATCCGTAAAATGGTTGATCGTCGGCGACACGATGTCGTTCTTGACGGCCAAAGCCGTAGCGATGGCCTCGATGGCGCCGGCCGCACCCAAAAGGTGACCGGTGCAGGACTTCGTGGAATTGACGTTGACCTCGGACGCATGGGCGCCCAACAGGTTCTTGATGCCCAAAATCTCCGGCAAGTCGCCGGCCGGCGTAGAGGTGCCGTGGGTATTGATATGGTCCACCATATCGGGCGTGCAACCGGCGTCTTCCAACGCCAGGCTCATGGCCCGCTGAACGCATACCCCTTCGGGATGCGGCGCCGTCATATGATAGGCGTCCGCCGTCATGCCCGCACCCGCCACTTCGGCGTAGATTTTGGCCCCGCGTGCCTTGGCATGCTCCAATTCTTCGAGAATCAGCGCACCGGCCCCCTCGCCCAACACGAAACCGTCGCGGTCTTTGTCGAAAGGACGCGAAGCCGTCTTGGGGTCGTCGTTGCGGGTAGAGAGCGCGTGCATCGAGTTGAAGCCGCCCACGCCCGCTTCGGTTACCGCGGCTTCGGAGCCACCGCACACGATGGCGTCCGCCTTGCCCAACCGGATGTAGGTAAACGCATCGGCCAAGGCGTTGGCGGAAGAAGCGCAAGCGGATACCGTGGCGAAGTTCATGCCTCTGAATCCGTTTCTTATACTGATATGACCCGCCGCGATATCGGCAATCATCTTCGGGATAAAGAACGGACTGAAACGAGGCGTGCCGTCACCACCGGCGTAGTCCACGACTTCGTGGAACAAACTGATAAGACCGCCGATACCCGAAGCCCAAATAACGCCCACACGATCCTTGTCGATGCCTTCGGCATTCAGGCCGGCGTCGGCGACCGCCTCATCGGAGGCCACGAGACCGTACTGCGTGAAATAATCGTATTTGCGCAATTCTTTCCGGTCCATGAACTGGCTCGGATCGAAATTCTTGACTTCGCAGGCAAACTGCGTCTTATATTTGCTCGCGTCGAAACGGGTAATGGGAGCCGAACCGCTTTCCCCTCTCAACAAGGCGGCCCAGTAATCCGGGGCCGTATTGCCGATGGGCGTCAGGGCTCCCACGCCCGTTATCACGACTCTCTTCAATTCCATAAAATCCTAGAGGAAAAAGGTTTACTTCTTGTTCTGTTCGATGTAAGCGATAGCATCCCCTACGGTCGCGATTTTTTCCGCCTGATCGTCCGGAATCGAGATATTGAATTTCTTTTCAAATTCCATGATCAGCTCTACCGTATCCAACGAATCAGCACCCAAGTCATTCGTGAAGTTGGCGGAAGCCGTAACTTCCTTCTCATCTACGCCAAGCTTATCAACAATGATAGCCTTTACGTCGTTTTCAATTTGAGACATAATGCAATTAGTTTTTGGTTAAACACGAATGCAAAGTAAACACAATTTTACATTTTTACCAACAAATCGGCGGGGCCGCAAAAAACTAACAAAACAAAATCACTGATTAACAAACAAATATAAGCCAAATCGTTAAAAACTTTCCCGAAACGCCCGACTTCGACCGGCCGAAGTCACTTTATTTTAGTAAATTTGTACTCTATTATAAATATAACCCCTATGACAAGTTCTACGCCGGCCCGTTTCCGCATCGCCCTCTTCGCATCCGGGAACGGGACGAACGCCGAGCGCATCGCCCTGTATTTCAAAGACAAGCCGCAGTTTCAAATCGGGCCGGTCTTTTACAACCGCAAACAGGCCTACGTGGCCCAACGCGCGGCCAATCTCGGCATGGAGGCCATTTACCTGCCCGACAGCCGGCTCAAAGAGCCCGAAACCGTGCTCGACCTGCTCAAGACGCACGGCATCACGCATATCGTGCTGGCCGGTTACCTCAGCCTGATTCCGGCCTACCTGACGGCCGCCTACCCGCAACGCATCGTCAACATCCACCCGGCCCTGCTGCCCGCTTACGGCGGCAAAGGGATGTACGGCCACCACGTGCACGAAGCCGTGGCCGCCAACCGGGAGAAAGAAAGCGGCATCACGATTCACCTCGTGGACGAGCACTACGACCGCGGCGCCATCCTGTTCCAGGCGCGTTGTCCGCTCTCGCCCGACGATACGCCCGACCGCATCGCCGAGAAAGTGCACGGGCTGGAATACCGCCACTTTCCCGAAGTCATCGAACAATGGGTATTGCAGACGCTGCCCCCGTTCCAATCCAAATAAGTACCTCACCGAATAACACATCGACCTATGACGACGTTTCTCTATGCGGTTCTGCTCTTGGCCGCCACCGGCCTCATCGCAGCCGTCGTGCTCTATTTCATCGCCATGAAATTCAAGGTGGAGGAAGACCCGCGCATCGACCTCGTGGCCGAACGGTTGCCGGGCGCCAACTGCGGCGCCTGCGGCAAGGCGGGCTGCCGCGACCTGGCCAAAGCCCTTGTGGAAAGCAATGGGCAAACCGACCTCCACTGCCCGGTCTGCTCTAACGAAGAATGGGCGGCGGTGGCCGAACTCATGGGGATGCACGCGGATACGTGCGAAGTCAAGATTCCGGTGGTGCGCTGTCAGGGCGGCCACCTGAACAGCATCCGCCAAACGGCCTACGAAGGCTTGGAAAGTTGCGCCTTCGCCCACAGCCTGCACGCCGGCGAGAACGGTTGCAGCTACGGTTGCCTCGGCCTGGGCGACTGCACGCGGGCCTGCGCGTTCAACTGCCTGACGATGGATCCGAAAACCGGTCTGGCCACCGTCAACGAAGACCGTTGCACGGCTTGCGGCAACTGCGTCAAGGCCTGTCCGCGCGGCATCATCGAGCTGCGTTACAAACACGCGCAGGAAGGCCGCATCTATGTGGGCTGCCATACGGAAGACAAGGGCGCCCTGGCCATGAAACACTGCCTGTCGGCCTGCATCGGCTGCGGCAAATGCGCCAAAAGCTGTCCGGTGGGCGCCATCAAGGTGGAAAACAACCTGGCCTATATCGATTTCACACGCTGCACGCACTGCGGCACCTGCGTGGAGGTCTGCCCGCGGAAATCCATCGTCGCGACCCAGCCGGCCATCCCCGCATCGTCCAACTAAACCTTTGAGAGAAAACCATGAAGACATTCCATAAAGGCGGGGTTCACCCCAACGACAACAAACTCAACGCGGACGCGCCGGCGCAAGTCCTGCCGTTCGACGGGCCCTACTGCATCTTGGTCAGCCAGCATTTGGGCGCGCCCTCCACGCCCATCGTCAAAAAGGGCGACAAGGTGAAACGCGGGCAGCCGCTGACCGAAAACCAGGCGTTCCTGAGTTCGGTCGTCCACGCGCCGGTATCGGGCACGGTGCAGAACGTGGCCGAAGCCCCCGACGCGGGCAATTTCGCGCGGCCGGCCATTTTCATTCAACCCGACGGCGACGAGGCGGAGGATTTCATTTCGGATGACCCGACGCTCGACCGCGAGATACGGCTTTCGCCGGCGGAAATCATCGAACGGGTCAAGGCCATGGGCATCGTCGGCCTGGGCGGCGCCTGCTTCCCGACCCATGTCAAGCTCTCGATTCCGAAAGACTGCAAGGCCGACTACCTGCTCGTGAACGGCGTGGAATGCGAACCTTACCTGATTGACGACTACCGGCTGATGTTGGACAAGCCCGACGAGATTTTGGTGGGCGTCTCCATCCTGATGAAAGCCCTCTCCGTTGACAAGGCCATCATCGGCATCGAAGCCAACAAGCCGAAAGCCATCGCGCTGCTGAAAGAGAAGGCCGCCGCCTACGACGGCATCTCGGTGGAAGCGCTTAAAATGAAATACCCGCAAGGCGCGGAGAAACAGTTGGTCAAGGCGCTGACCGGACGCGAGGTTCCGTCCGGCAAACTGCCCATCAACGCGGGCTGCGTCATCCAAAACGTGGGCACCTGCTTTGCGGTCTATGAAGCCGTGCAGAAGCACAAGCCGCTGACCGAACGGCTCGTGACCGTCACGGGGCCGATGGTCAAGGAACCGCGCAACTTTTGGGTCAAAATCGGCACGCCGGTCAGCGCGCTCGTCGAAGCCTGCGGCGGCCTGCCCGAAAACACGGGCAAGATTATCGCGGGCGGCCCGATGATGGGCAAGGCGCTGCCGCACCTGAACGTGCCGGTCACGAAAGGGCTCTCGGCCCTGTTGCTGCTGCCGGACGAACAGGCGCACCGCGGCACGGTGGCGCACTGCATCCGCTGCGGCAAATGCGTGGCGGCCTGTCCGATGGGATTGGAACCCTACCTGCTGCACGCCGCCGTGCTACACCAGCGCATGGACTTGTGCGAACACCACCACATCACCGACTGCATCGAATGCGGCTGCTGCCAGTACACCTGCCCCTCGTTCCGGCCCTTGCTCGACACGCTCCGCCTGGGCAAGAACAAAGTCAATCAAATTATCAGAAACCGTAATACCACAAAATAATGTCGGACGAAAAATCCGTTTCCCGAAAATTGGTCGTCTCCGGTTCGCCGCACATACACGGCCCCGAAAGCGTCGCCAAAATCATGTGGGGCGTCGTCATCGCCCTGCTGCCCGCCCTGGCGGTCTCCATTTATTATTTCGGCCTGCCGGCCGTGCGGACGATTCTCGTCAGCACGGCGGCCTGCATGGCCTGCGAATGGCTGATCCAGCGCTTCCTGCTCAAGAAGCCCTGCTCGTTAAAAGACGGCTCGGCCGTTATCACGGGGCTGTTGCTCGCCTTCAACCTGCCGGCCACGTTGCCCTGGTGGATGACGGTCTTGGGCGCGATGGCCGCCATCGGCCTGGCTAAAATGGCCTACGGCGGCTTGGGCAACAACCCGTTCAACCCGGCTTTGGTGGGCCGCGTCTTCCTGTTGATTTCGTTCCCCGTGGCCATGACGACTTGGCCGCAGCCCATCGACCAGGCAAATCCGGAGTTTGTCCTCAACGCGGCGGACGCCCTCACGGGCCCGACGCCCCTCAGCCTGATTAAAGAGAACCTGCAACAGGGCATTTCGGTGGATGAAAGCCTGCGGACGCTCGGCGTCACGCCCCTGGAACTGCTGACCGGCCATCGCGCCGGTTCGCTCGGCGAGGTATCGGTGCTGGCGATTCTGCTCGGCGGCCTGTTCCTGCTGTGGCGGCGCATCATCACCTGGCATATCCCGGTGGCCTTCCTCGGTTCGGCCTTCGTGTTCGCGGCCATCCTGTACGCCGCCGACCCGCAGGCCTTCCTGCCGCCCGGCTTCAGCCTCCTGACCGGCGGCATCATGCTCGGCGCGTTCTTCATGGCCACCGATATGGTGACCTCGCCCATGACGCCCTGGGGCAAAATCGTCTTCGGCCTCGGTTGCGGTCTGCTGACCATCCTGATCCGCAACTTCGGCGCCTATCCGGGAGGCGTTTCGTTCGCCATTTTGATTATGAACGCGTTTGTGCCGCTCATCAACCGCGGCTTCAAACCCAAACGTTACGGTTGCTAAGACTATGGAAAAGAAAGCTTCAACCCTCAGGAACATGGTGGTGAGCCTGCTCTGCGTCACGGTGCTGTCCGGCAGCTGTGTCGGCGGGATGTACCTGCTCACCAAATCCCAAATAGCCCAGGCGGAGAAAGAGAAACAGGAGGAGGCCATCAAGGCCGTCCTGCCGGATTTCGACCGCCTGGAAGTCCGGCAGATTGAAACGCCCGACGGCAACGGTGCGTTGACGGCCTACACGGCCTATGCGCAGGACGTGCCCGTGGGCACCGCCATCCAAACGTTTACCAAGAAAGGCTTTGCCGGCGAAATCCAACTGATGGCCGGCCTGTTGCCCGACGGCACGATTTACCGCGTGCAGGTGTTGCAACACGCCGAAACGCCGGGCTTGGGCTCTAAGATGACCGAAGCCAAATTCGCCGGTCAGTTCGAGAACCGCCACCCGCAAACTTTCAAACTGCGCGTCAAGAAAGACGGCGGCGACGTGGACGCGATTACGGCGGCCACGATCAGTTCCCGCGCCTATTGCGACGCGTTGGAACGTGCGTTCAACACCTTAGCATCGGAAGGAGGTTGCCATGAATAAAAAGACATCCGTTTGGAAAATCTTCAGCAACGGGCTGTTTACGAGTAACCCCGTTTTCGTCTTGTTGCTCGGTATGTGCCCCACGCTCGGCGTCACGTCCTCGGCCATCAACGGCCTCGGCATGGGCTTGGCCACGACCTTCGTCCTGATTCTGTCGAACATGATTATCTCGCTCGTCAAATATCAGATTCCCGACAAGGTGCGCATTCCGTGCTTCATCGTCATCATCGCCTCGTTCGTGACGATGGTGGAACTGCTGATGAAAGCCTACGTGCCGGCGCTCTACGCGCAGCTGGGGCTGTTCATCCCGCTCATCGTCGTGAACTGCCTCGTGTTGGGACGCGCCGAAGCCTTCGCCGCCAAAAACAACGTGTTCCGCTCGTTTTTAGACGGGGCCGGCATGGGCTTGGGCTTCACGCTTGCGCTGACCTTGCTCGGCGCGGTCCGCGAACTGCTCGGAAGCGGCGCCATCTTCGGCTATAAGTTCATCGCGCCGGAGGCCGACGGCATTTTGATTTTCGTGCTCGCACCGGGGGCGTTCTTCGCGCTGGGCTTGCTCATCGCCATCATACGGGCCCTGCAAAACCTGCGTTCAACCAACCGTTAATCCCTCAACCTTAAAAATAGCATCATGGAATACATACTGCTCATCATAGGCGCCGTTTTCGTCAACAACATCGTTTTGTCGCAAACGCTCGGCATCTGCCCGTTCTTAGGCGTCTCCAACAAGCTGTCGTCCTCGGTCGGCATGGGCGCGGCCGTCGTGTTCGTCATCACGCTGGCCACGGTCGTCACCTATCTGATCAACCGCTACCTGCTGGTGCCGTTGGACTTGGGCTTCCTGCAAACCATCGCCTACATCCTCATCATCGCCGCCCTCGTGCAGATGGTGGAAATCGTACTGAAAAAGGTCAGCCCCGCGCTGTATCAGGCCTTGGGCATCTTCCTGCCGCTGATTACGACGAACTGCGCCGTTTTGGGCGTGGCCATCCTGGTGGTGCAGAAAGAATTTAACCTATTGCAGAGCACGGCTTTCGCGTTCGCCTCGGCCTTGGGCTTCATGCTCGCGCTGTTGATTTTCGCGGGCTTGCGCGAAGACCTGGACTTAGTGGAGGTGCCTCAAACGATGAAGGGCGCGCCCATCGCGATGATTACGGCCGGCATCCTGGCCATCGCGTTCATGGGCTTCGCCGGATTAGTTTAATTTGTTTTATTTGCTTATTTTTGTGCCCTTTTCTGCGACAGGAAGCCGACAAAACGCCTGTTGCACCACCAATGACGAACGACATGAAAAAACTAGCCGTTGTGGCTTTTGGCGGAAACGCCCTGCTTAAAAGCGGACAGAAAGGCACGTTCGAGGAACAGGTCCGGAACGTGAGCGAAACCTGCAAAGCCTTGTTGCCCTTGCTTAAACAGGGCTACAACCTCGTTATCGGCCATGGCAACGGCCCGCAGGTGGGCAACGTCATGCTGCAACACGAAGCCGGCAAACAGGTGTTCCATTTGGAAGCCATGCCGATGGATTTCTGCGTGGCGGAGACCCAAGGCTCCATCGGTTATCTGATTGAACTCTGCCTGTTCAACGAAATGCAGAAAGCGGGCTTGAACCGCCAGGTCGTGACGCTATTGACGCAGGTGTTGGTCTGCAAGGACGACCAAGCGTTCGCGAATCCGACCAAGCCCGTCGGCCCGTACTATACGAAGGAAGAAGCCGACCGCTACAGCGCGGCCACGGGCGCCATCTTCAAGGAAGACCCGAAAGGCAACGGCTGGCGCAAGGTCGTGCCCTCGCCCACGCCGATGGACATCAACCATTTGGAAATGATTGAAGCGGCCGTGGAAGCCGGACATATCGTCGTGACCGTGGGCGGTGGCGGCATTCCCGTCATCCGCGAAGACAACGGCGACTTCAAGGGCATCGAAGCCGTTATCGACAAGGATTTGGCCTCGGCGCTGACGGCTGTCAAAATCAAGGCCGACGAGTTCTACATCCTGACCGACGTGCCGAAAGTCTATGTCAACTTCCGCAAGCCGGGCGAAAAAGCCCTGGATACGGTTACCGTGGCGGAAGCCCGCCGCTATTTGGACGAAGGCCAATTTGCGGAAGGCTCGATGGCGCCCAAAATCCGGGCGGCGATTTTCTTTGTGGAAAACGGCGGCAAGGAGTGCATCATCACCGAAGCCGGCGAATTGGGCAAGGCGGCGGCCGGCACGCGCATCGTGGCTTAAACTGAAAACGAATATATCAAACCTTAAATCAATACAAAAATGGCTTTCAATCTTAGAAACCGCAGCTTCCTGAAGTTGCTGGACTTTACGCCGAAAGAAATCGGCTATTTGCTGGATCTGGCCGCCCAACTGAAACAGGCCAAATACACGGGCACCGAAACCCCGACGCTGAAAGGCAAGAACATCGTGTTGCTGTTTGAAAAAGACTCGACGCGTACGCGCTGCTCTTTCGAAGTGGCCGCGTTGGATCAAGGCGCGCACGTTACCTACCTCGGACCTTCCGGTTCGCAGATGGGCAAGAAGGAATCAATGAAAGACACGGCCCGCGTGTTGGGTCGCATCTACGACGGTATCGAATACCGCGGCTATGCCCAATCGACGGTTGAAACGCTGGCCGAATACGCCGGGGTTCCCGTATGGAACGGCCTGACGAACGAATTCCACCCGACGCAGATTCTCGCCGACTTCCTGACGATGCGCGAACACAGCGACAAACCGCTGCATCAGATTTCGTTCGCTTACCTCGGCGATGCCCGCAACAACATGGGTAACTCGTTGATGGTCGGCGCCGCCAAGATGGGTATGGACTTCCGCGCCGTAGCGCCGAAAGCCTGCTGGCCCGAAGAATCGCTCGTAAAGGAATGCAAGAAAATCGCCAAGGAAACGGGCGCCAAGATTACGTTGACCGAAAAGGTTAGCGAAGGCGTCAAGGGCGTGGACTTCCTCTACACCGACGTTTGGGTTTCGATGGGTGAACCCGAAGCCGTATGGGCCGAACGTATCAAACTGCTCAAACCGTATCAGATCAACGCCGCCGTGGTTAAGGCGACGGGCAATCCGAACGTGAAGTTCATGCACTGCCTCCCGGCTTTCCACAATCTGGAAACGGTGGTCGGTCAGGACATCTACAAGAAGTTCAAGATGAACGGTCTGGAAGTGACCGAAGACGTATTCGAATCGCCGAGAAGCATTGTGTTCGACGAAGCCGAAAACCGTCTGCACACGATCAAGGCCGTCATGGTGGCGACGCTCGGCAAATAAGCCGGATTCGCCTTATAACGAAAAAGCCGTCCCGCAGGGGACGGCTTTTTTTTATCGGTCGGCTTGGCCTCAGGCATACACCCGTGCGCCGAAAATCTTGCTGCCGACCCGCACGAGCGTACTGCCCGCTTCTATCGCCAGCGGATAATCCTCGCTCATCCCCATCGAAAGTTCCTTGAAATGGTCGGCCGTGGCGAAATAACGGGCCTTCAACGCGTTGAAATACTGTTTCAGCCGCGCGAACTCGCCCCGCACCTGTTCCTGATTATCGGTAAACGTGCCCATGCCCATGACGCCGTCGATACGGACGTGTTTCAACGCGGCATAGCGTTCGCTCTGCAACAGGGCCTCGGCTTCCTCGAAACTCAGCCCGAATTTGGTTTCCTCGGCCGCAATGTGGAATTGCAACAGACAGGGAATGACCCGCCGGTGCTTCTGCGCCTGCTTATCGACGGCTTCCAGCAATTCCAGACTGTCGATGCTGTGTATCAGCGATACGAAGGGCGCGATGTATTTGATTTTATTGGTCTGCAAATGGCCGATGAAATGCCATTGGATGTCTTTCGGCAAGGCCATATACTTGTCGCGCAGTTCCAAGGCCTTGTTCTCACCGAACACGCGCTGTCCGGCCTCGTAAGCCCATTCGATATACGCCATCGGCTTGGTCTTGGATACCGCCACCAAGCGCACGCCGGCCGGCAAACCGGCGGCCACCCGCCGCAGATTGTCCGTAATTTCTTCCTTGACCGTACTCATAAAGTAATCTCCTTTAAAAAACGTACCTTCATGTTGTCGCCCTCTTGCAAAAACGGCAGGTCGGACAGACGGATTTCCTCGTCTATCTTGGCCACCGTATAATAGTAGCGTCCATTGACCTTGACTTTCGTCAGATAATGGCCCGGCGCCGGACGGAGTTTGAATTTGCTGGAGGCTTCGAACACTTCCTGATGCCAGGCGCCGTTGATGAAATAGGCATAGCCCAGCAGATGGTTGGCTTCCGTCACGCGGCCGGCCTGCAACAGACGGCGTATCTGAGAGGAACTGACCGCCTGGCCGTCCACCGTATATTCGGGATAGCGTTCCACCGAAAAGCCGTATTGCCCGCCCAAAGCCACCATTTGGTCGTAGCCGCCCTGACGGTCGTGGCCGAAGTTATGGTTGAAGCCGATAATCATGCGTTTGACGCGCAGGCGTTCCACCAGGATTTCCCGCACGAAGCGTTCGGCGGGCATGGCGGCGAAAGCGGCGTCAAAATGCAGGACCAACAGGTTCCGCAGGCCGGCCGCCGCCAACAGTTCCTCTTTTTCCTGTTCGGTGGTCAACAGCCGGAAGTTTTTCCGAAACGCTTCCTCGCCCTGCAAGACCATGCGCGGATGCGGGCTGAACGTTATCAAGACGCTCTCCCCGCCCTCGGCCTCGGCGTGCCGGTTCAGCAAATCGATAATGGAGCGGTGCGCACGGTGCACGCCGTCGTAGGAGCCGACGGTGACGACCGCGTTGCGGACCGGCCGCCATTGTTCCAAATCCCGACAGATCTCCATGGTTCCGCGCTTTGAGGGTTAGAAGGAAAACGTGATACCGGCCATGACGTTGAACCGATAGGTCGGGTAATCGTACCAACGGTAATAACGGTAGGCAATCAGGTTGTTCAGGTTGACGAAGGCCGACCAGCGTTTAAAGAAGCGGTATTCCAGGCCCGCGCTCCAATCGAAGCCGCCCTTGAGTGTCACCTCCCGACCGAAATGGTCGTGAGCCTTCATATTCGTATAACCGGCGATTTCGGACGTGACGATGAACTTATGCCCGATATCGTAACGGAACATAAGGCCGCCACGGAAAGCCGGCGTATAGAGCAACGACTGGTTGTAATAGTTGTATTCGGCCTCCACGTGCGCCAGGATGCGGTCGTCCCAATGCAGGTTCAACTCGCCCTTGAGTTGGAACTGAAAGACCTTTTCGGTGTATAGCGGCTTGAAATCGTTGAATCCTACCCCGGTCTCATCCGCCACGCTGAATTGATACGGGTAATAGTAATAATCGAAACTCATTTGGTTGCCCAGCCAATGCGTGGAGGCCGTCAACGCAAAGTCAATCTCCCGCGTCAGATTGCTCTTGATACCGAGATAGACATACAGTCTCTCGCGCGAGAACGCCAAATCATCCACATCGAACGGGTGCAGAAACGGGTTGATGGCCGAAATGGCTTGAATCGTATTGCGCTTAACGCCGCCATCCACACCCACATAGAGTGCCAATATATCCGGCACCGCCTGCACGTTCAAGCGCACGCGCGGATTGAACTGGAACTTGTTGCCGTCGCGGCTGTCGCCGAATACATTGAAACTCAAACCGGCATCCAAATCCCAAATATCGTAATGATAAGATACGGTCGGTTCCAAACGCAGCTGGAAGGCGTTATCGACCGGGTCGTCCTGATGCGTGCGGTGCAGATAGTCGCCGAAGAAAACGCGCGTCCCGATATCCAAACGGTCAACGGCATCGGATTTCTGCGCCACGCGTTTGGAAAAACCGCCGTCGGCCTCGATGATGTTCTCGATGCCGTGCCAGTTGTTCCGTCCGAAGTCATAATAGAGGCTTGCGTCGTAACGCCAGTCGTTCGGGTCGGTCGCGCGGTCGGTAATCGACAGGCGGCCGTCCATATTCTGGAACCAACGCACGGGCTGGTCGCGGTAAATCTTTTGGAAATCCTCGTTCAT
Organism: uncultured Bacteroidales bacterium; assembly: GCA_947174375.1. Taxonomy (GTDB): domain Bacteria; phylum Bacteroidota; class Bacteroidia; order Bacteroidales; family P3; genus CAMXAS01. Next base: position 1,480 of record CAMWIS010000021.1, on the reverse strand, counting down.
CGCCAACAAACCGGCTATCGTATCATAGAGTCCGTCGCGGATACCATAGGCGTTGACTTTGTTCTGCCGGTAATCCAATTCGAGCCGCACCCGGAATTTCTTGGCGAAAATCTCGCCCGACAAATCGCCTTCGTTATAGGAATGGTCGGTTTTGAACTGGCTGTAATCCTTGATATTGCCGTATGCCGAATGATGTTTGTAGGACGCGGCGACCCCATACTGTTGCGAACGCCCCATCGCGACATAGGCTTCGGCCAAAGGCGAAAGGTGGTTGCCGAACCCGATTTTGAGATGCTGGTTGAACAGGCGTTCCACCGGTTCGCCCGCCACCTTGGCCGGTTTGATGTTCTCCACCGGATAGGTCGTCTGCACGGGTCGGGAAATGATTTCATAAACGGACGTGTCGATACGGTGCGTCGTATCGGCCGGCACCTCCGGCTGCAAAAGCGGCTTGCGCACGACGTCCAACACGGGTTGGTACGGCGCCACGACCACCACGCGTTCCTGATACGGTTGGTCGTCCGCCGTCTGGGCCCGGGCCGAAGAAAGCGCCAGACTGCCGGCCAACCCCAAACCTATGATGAATGCTATCTTGTTCATGACTTTACATTTCAGGGATTACTATTTCCTCATCCTCCGTATAGCGGTAACGTTCGGCACGTTCCCGTTCCTCCATTTCTCGTTCGGCCTGTTCCACGGCCTCGATGGCCGCGTATTTCTGCCGCGCGACGGTCACCAAATCGTCGCCCTCGTAATGGTCGATGATGCTCTGCAACGTCTGCTTGGCCTGCAACACATTGCCCTTATGCTCGTAAATATCGGCCCAAAGCATATAGACCTTGGCCAGGTAGTACTCCTCGGCCGGCGCGTCCGCGATATAGTCGAAAATCAGTTGTTCGGCCATATTGTAGTCGCCCTCCTTGATGCGCCGCTCTATCATATAGTAGCGCGCCTCGGCCTGGATGTTCGGGTCGGCCGCGTTCAGCAAATCGTTGTACATCCGGTTGGCCAGGGCCGCATCGCCTTTCTTGACCGCGACACGGGCCGCATACAGCATGGCTTCCTGACGGTCGGCCGCGGCCATGCCCTCCCGCCGCAGATAGGAAATAGCGGCTTCCTCCGTGTTTTTATCCTGTCCGAGACGGTAGAAACAACGCATCCGTCCCATCAGGGCTTCGTTTTCCAAAGACGGGTTCTGCAACGCCACCATCTGTTTGTAGAACCGCAAGGCCGTTGCGTAATCGCCGCGGCCATAGCTGAGGGCGGCCGCTCGCTGCACGGCCTTTTCGGTAAACTCGCAGGCCGGCAACTGCGCCACTTTAGCGTAAGCCGCTTCCGCCACGCTGTCCTGCCCCTGCCGGTACGCGCACTCGGCGAGATAGAACCAGGCCGGCGTAATGAAATACCCCTGCGGGAAATCCTGCAGATATTGTTCAAAGCCCTTGACCGCGGCTTCGCAATCGCCTTCCATATAACGGTT
>CAMWIS010000020.1 GCA_947174375.1 uncultured Bacteroidales bacterium | reverse complement strand
GCCAAGGCCAATGCGGGGATGGCATATTTAAGTAAGTGCTTTGCTTTCATCATTTCCTTTGGTTGATTTAAGTTCTTGTTATTTACGGATGGCAAAGGTAGTTAAAATCATGTGAATTACCATCTTCTTCACGCTTTCTTTTTTAAGCGGTAGCCGGAGGCGGCGCCATAGACGCCGACGATGATGCACAGGGCGCCGGCCACGCCGTAGCCGCTCAGCGGCTCGTGCAGGATCAGGGCCGAGGCCACGGACGTAAAGATGGGCGACAGGTAGATATAGGGCGTCACGGTGAGTGCGCCCAGTTCGCGGATCGTCTTGTTCCAAGCCAAATAGCAGAGCATGGAGGCCACCACGCCCAAAAACAGCAGGTTGCCCCACACGGCGGGCTGCGTCAATATCTCGGGCGCGTAGTGTAGGGGCTCGTAGAGGAAGTACGGCAGGATGGTCAGCAGGCCGTAGCCGAAGACCTTGCGCGTAAGGAACAGCGTGCTGTAACGCCGTTCCATATCTTTGAGCCACAGCGTATAAAAGCCCCAGCAGAGCGCGGCGGCCAGACAGAGCAGGTCGCCCTTGGGCGAGAGCTTGAGGATGAAGCTGCCGTTGAAGATGACGAGCGCCACGCCCCCGAGCGCCAGCACGGAGCCGAGGACGAAGGCCGGCTTGAATGTCTTTTTGAGCGTGCCGGAGAACGCGCCGATGAGGATGGCCGTGAACAGCGGCGCCGTGCAGAGGATGAACGCCACCTGCGTGGAGAGCGTATGGTAGAGCGCGGTGTTCTCGGTCAGGAAGTAGAGCGAGCCGCCGCCCAAGCCGAGCCCCACGGCCTTGAGTTCGTCGCGGAGGCTGTCGGCCCAGCGTTTCTCCTTGCGGGCCACCCACAGCATGAGGACATACGCCAGCAGGAAGCGGTAAAAGAAGATGGAGGCGGGATTGAGCCCGTTGAACAACAGCACCTTGGTGGCGATGAACGTCGTCCCCCACACGCCGACGGTCAGCACGGCGACCACATGGAAAAAGGCTTTGCGGCTATTCATTTGAATTGCTCGAGTTTCTTAATGTCCGCCTCGGTTATGTTGGCCAATTCTATTACATCGGCTTCTTGGAAGCCTTTTGAAAGTAATCTTTTTGCAAATTCAACCTTTTCTCTGAGAATAATATCTGCACTATCATTCTTCCTTTGGCGCGTTATCGAATGTTTTAATTTCCCAATAACGAAGTTGAATTCAAGTGATGATTGGGTCTCCGTCGTTTCAAGTTCAGGCATTATTAAATCCGCAAGTATGTCGCCAATTCGTTTCATCCCTATTTTCTTTTCTTCTTGCGAATCAGCATCATGAACTTCCAACAAGCGATGTTTAAGTTCTCTTACCTCTGCAAAAGTGTTTATAATTGCCAATGTAGTTTGCGAGGCTATAGGACTTTTCAATATGGTGGCCAACATGTACAGGCCTTTTTCCGTAAATGCTTTCGGCAGATATTTTGGATGATGTCCTTTTCCCGTTTGTGGTTCTAAGGTCAAAATTTTTGACCTTAGAACGGCCCATTCTTCTTTAGTAAATTCATAAACAAACCCTTGCGGGAATTTTCCCGGATTGTTTTTAACCGCTTGATTTATAACCTTAGTTTCTACACCATAGAGTTTGGCTACGTCTGAAGCTATAATAACTTGCTGACCTCTTAATGGGATCAAAGTCTTTTTTACCTGTTCAACTCTTATGATGTCAGTCGTTCCCATATTTATCTAATTATCAAAAAGCATATTAACTCTAAATTGTCCAGTCCGCGACTTGATTGCCTGAACGATAGTGGCTATTCATTATAAAGCAAAGTTACTGCATTTTGCGCTTAAAGGCAAGCGTTGAGATACGGAAAATTTTGCCTATCTTTGTCATTTATGCGCCCACCTTTGGTTTGGGGCGCGTTTCAAACGTAAAATACAAAGACCATGGCTTATACGCCCAAATCCCCCCGCGCCGGCGGCCCGCGCCGCAACGCCGCCTCCCGTGAAGACCGTCCGACCGGCGGTGCCCGTTCCCAATCCCGTGGTGCACGCACCGCCCGTCCTCCGTTCCATACCGATGACGACGAACGGCCGGAACGCCGTTCCTCACGCCCCGCCCGCACTTCGCGTACGGCGCGCCCCGGCAACCGCTACGAGCGGCCCGACGGTCGGGAGGAACGTGCCGCCCGCCCCACCCGCTTCGAACGTTCGGAACGGCCTGCACGCCGCCCTGCCCGTCCCTACGATGAGGACGCCCCGCGCCGGGGACGTACCGCCCGCCCTTATGGCGAGCCCACGCCGCGCCGCCGTCCCCAAGCGCCCGCCCGCACGGCCGACACGCCGGAGCGGAACGCCGCCAAGAAGTCCGGCGCCATCCGCCTCAACCGTTATATCGCGCTCTCGGGCGTCTGCTCGCGCCGCGAGGCCGACGAACTCATCGCCACGGGGGCCGTTACGGTCAACGGGCAGATCTGTACGGTATTGGGCACGCTCGTCAAGCCGGAAGACAAAGTGGTGGTCGGCGGCGAGAAGCTCAAGGCCGAAAAGAAGGTCTATCTGCTTATGAACAAGCCCAAGGGCTATATCACGACGCTCGACGACCCGCAGCAACGGCATACGGTTATGGAACTCATCGGTGACGCCTGCCCCGAACGCATCTACCCCGTGGGTCGGCTCGACCGCAACACGACGGGCGTGCTGCTGTTCACCAACGACGGCGACATGGCCAAGAAGCTGACGCACCCCTCGCACGGCGCGCGCAAAATCTATCATGTGGGCTTGGACCGCCCCTTCGCCAAGGCCGATATGGAGGCCCTGCTCCAAGGGCTGACGCTGGAAGACGGGCCGGTGGAGGTCGATGACGCGGAATATGTGGAAGACTCCCACCGCAAGGAAGTGGGCGTGCAGATTCACTCGGGCCGCAACCGCATCGTGCGCCGTATCTTCGAACACCTCGGCTACAAGGTCTGCAAGCTCGACCGCGTGCTGTTCGCCGAGTTGACCAAGAAGAACCTCGCGCGCGGGGAATGGCGTTTCTTGACGGACGCGGAGGTGCGTTTCCTGCAAATGAACAAGTAACCCTCGCGATATTAGACAGATGCGGCGCATTTGGAAGACGTTGGTGTGGAGCCTCGGCAGCCTGCTGGGGCTGTTCCTGCTCATCGTGGGCGGACTGGCCGCCTATTTCCATTTCCACAAGGATGCCATCCGGCAGGTCGTGCTCAACGAGCTGAACCAGGTGCTGGTGTCGCCCGTCAGCGTGGAGAAGGTGGACGTGGGGCTGCTCCACACGTTCCCGTCCGTGTCGGTCGAATTCCGGCGCGTGCAGGGCATGGGGCGTCAGAAGGACGATTCCGAACCCCTGTTTATGGCCGAACGCATCTTTCTGCATTTCAATTTGGTGTCTATGCTCAAAGGCGACTTCGAGGTGGAGGAAATCGAAGTGGCAGGCGGCGAATTCAACCTCAAACGTTACGCCGACCTGAGCGACAACTATATCATTTGGCGATACAACCCGGAGGCCAAGGCCATCCGGTTCAAACTGCGTAAAATCGTATCCAAGAATACGTTGGTGCGCTATCGGGACATGGGCACGCATTTGGACGTGCAGTTCCTCTGCCGCCATATCCAGGCGTCGGGCCTTTTCAACGGCCACCGGCAGGAGTTCAACGTCAAGGGCAGCTACCATCTGCAAAAGCTGACGGCCGGACAGCGGGTTTGGCTGCGCGACCGCCAGGGCAAACTGAACATGGCCTTGACGCATGATGCGGCGCAACAGTTGTTTACGTTGACCAAGAGCGACATCAGCGTGGAGAACCTGCACCTCGCGCTGTCGGGCCAAATGGCCTACGACCCGGATACGTTGCGCAACAATACGATGGATTTGCGCGTGGAGAGCAAACAGGCCGACGTGACCGCCTTGCTCCCCTATCTGCCGGCGGAACAGCTGCCCGACTGGCTGGCGGCCTACGACCTGAAAGGCCGGCTGGGGCTCACCGCCCGCGTGAGCGGCTGTTACAAGTACCACGACTGGGGCGTGCGGCTCGACTATGAATGGCATGGCGGCCAGGTGCGGCACAAGGCCAGCGGTTTGAGTTTCGATAAAATCCAGGCGTCGGGCTTCTATACCAACGGGGCGGCGCGGGCGGCCAAGACGTCTCAACTTCATGTGGAGTCGTTGTCGGCGCAGATGGGCAAAGGCCTGATTTCGGGACGTGTGGACATCCTTAACTTCGACCGGCCGACGATTGACTTTGCGGGGCGCGTGACGGGCGATGTGGCCGAGTTCAGCCGTTTCGCGGGGCAGGACGCCAACGTAACGGTGTCGGGGATGGCGGATTTGGAGATCCGCTACCGCAATACGTTCTCCTCTTTCGACCTCCACCGGTGGACCGACGCCGAGATTGCCAAGGCCGATTGCGAGGCGCGTCTGCGCCTGGCCGGTTTCTCGCTGGCCATGCCGCAGAGCTATTCGTTTACCGTGGCGGCCGACAGTGCCAACATTCTGTTTTCTTCCAGTGCCTTAACGCTTTCGCCTTGCTTGCTTAAAGTAAACCATCAAGTGCTGAAAACGCGGATTCATATCGAAAACCTTTTGCCCTATTGGCTGTCGCCGACCGAAAACCTCTATGTGAGCGCGGAGGTGGCGGCCGACGCCGTGGTGTTGGAAGACTGGGCCTATCTGATGGCCAACAAGACGGAGGCGGTGACGCCCGCGCCGGCCCAAACGGCCCCGGCCTCCGAACCTAAATCCGCCTCGGTTTGGCAGAAAAAGCTGACCGACCACCTGCACCTGACGTTCGCCTTGCAGGCCGGCTTCATTTACGATGCCCACGGGCCGTTCGAAGACCTGCGCGCCCGCGTCTATTACACGCCCGACGGCCTGCAGTTGGACGACCTGTCGTTTGCGGCTTACGGCGGCCGCCTGTCGGGCAACGTGCGCCTGGATTTCGGCCCGGCGGACAGCCTCAGCCTGTCGATGGCCGGCCATTTGGACTCCGTACAGGTGGACCGCGTCTTTGAGGCGTTCAACAACTTCAACCAAAAGCAAATCGGCTCAGAGCAGATCAAGGGCGTGTTGGATATGGATTTCCAAATGCGGGCGGCCTGGAGTCCGCAGCGCGTGTTCGACGCGCAACGGCTCGTGTTCAGCTCGGATCTGCACCTGCGCGACGGCTCGCTCTATCAGGTGGCGGCCCTGCAAAAGCTCTCCAAGTTTACGGGCGAGGCCGATTTGGCGCACATCCGTTTCGCCGACCTGCGCAACCACATCGATATCGCCAAGGGCGAGGTCATCATTCCGCGTATGTCGATAGCGTCCTCCTTGCTGAACTTGGATTTCAGCGGCGTACACCGTTTCGACAATACGGTGGACTACCATATCGACATCGAGTTGTCCGATTTCCTGAGCCGTCGCCGCAAGCAGCGGGCGGTGGAAAAGGAACTGGGCCTGGTGGTGACCGACTCCGAACGCCTGCGCCTGCCGATTCGCGTCACGGGGCCGATGTCCGACCCTGTCATCCGCTACGATATGGCGACGGCCCGCGAACACCGTCAGGAGAAGTTCGCGCGGGAACGCGAGCAAATCAAGGCCGTTTTCGCGGCTGAGAAACAGCGTTACGGCGGCCGCACCGACGAACGCAAGCCCGCCCCGTTGCCGCCCGTCCAGGAGCGCAACACCTTCGTCATCGAGTTCGAGGACGATGCCGTAAGCCCCGCGCCGACCGCGACGCCCGCTTCGGCGACCGATTCCACGAAGCAGGCCCGCCGCAAGAAGCCCGACCCCGCCAGGCGCGACACGACACCCGCCGCGCCGGTGCCGGTCGTCATCGAGTGGGACGAGGATTAGCGGCGTCCAGGTTCAAATCGATATACACCGGCAGGTGGTCGCTGTAGCCACCCTGATAGGCCGGCCCTACAAACGTTCTGAACGGCTTTTGTCCGAAATACGTCTTGTCTTCCGTCAACAGGAAATCCCGTTTGAAGATGTCCGCCCGCCACCGGCAACCGGGCAACACGGCCCTGCCCACGACGATATGGTCTATCAGGCTCCAGGTCTCGCGGTATTTGTGGCTGCCGACCCCCGGCGGGAAATCGGCCATCAGGTTGACGTAAGGCGCCAGGCTGTCCGCTTCGGCGGCCCGCGCGCCGACGTAGCCGATGCTTTCCCTCAGCGCCGCTTCGCCCGCCGTGGCGTTGAAGTCGCCCATCGCCAGCAGTTTGGCCTGCGGACAGAGGGCGCGGATGCTGTCCATCGCGCGGCGCAACGTGCCCCCGGCCTGCCGTCGGCGCGCGTCCGTGGCCAACGCGCCCCCGAATTTGGACGGGAAATGCACGACAAACAGGTAGAGCGTGTCGCCGGTGGCCCGCACACGCGCCTGTACCGATAGGATGTCGCGCGTCAGGAAACGGGTTTGGCCGCTGTCCTGCCCCACGGGCAAAGGCCGCGCCCGCAGGATTTCCAAGCGGTCGGCGCGGTAGAGCAAGGCCACGTCGATGCCCCGGCGGTCGGGCGAGTCGAAATGCACGAAGCGGTATTGGCCGTAGCGCAAGGGCGTGCCGTAGCAGAGCTGTTGCAGGGCGCGTTCGTTCTCCACCTCGGCCAGCCCGATGCAGAGCAAGGGGTTCTCGGCGTCCAAGGCCGCGATGACCTTGAAAATACGGTGGCATTTGGTTTCGAACTTAGCCCAGCCCCAATGGCGGCTGCCCCCGGGCGTATAGTCCTCGTCCAGGATGTTCGTGTCGCGTGTCGGATAAAACAGGTTTTCCACATTATAGAACGCGATGCGATAGCGCGTTCCGGCCGTGTCCAAGGCCGTCTGCGCCCCCGTTTCCGTAAGGCCGGCGCACAGGCCCGTCAGGATGCCGAGCACCGTCAAAAAGCGTCTAAACTTCATTTTCTGAACTTTTTTAAGAATTTTCAATTGTTTGCCGTCGGTAGGCGGCTTAGTTTTGCATTCACATAATATACGTTCAAAATTCAAAACATATGGAAAAAAAAGCATTCATGGAACAGGTAAGCGCTTATAGCCAAGACCTTAAAAACTATTTGATGTCGCATCTGCACGACAGCGCGGCGGCCGACGACCTGGCGCACGACTGTCTCGTGCAGGCGGCCGAACTCTATGAGCAAGACCGCTTCGACGAAGGCAAGTCGCTCAAGAACTGGCTGTTCTGCATGGCCTACTCGCGGCTCATCGATCACGTCCGCCGGCTGGAGAACCGCCAACGGCACCAGACGCTCTATCCGGACAAGATACGGGAAGCCTTGGGTTGGGAACCGGTGCCGTCGGCCGCCACGCCCGCCCAAGCGGTGTTGTCGCCGCTGCCGGAGCGCCATGCCTGCAAGACGTCCTACGCGCGGCGGCTGTTGCAGACCCGTTTCGCCGACCTGCCGCTGTCCGCCCAGCAGCGCACCCTGTTGCAGATGCGCTATATCGAGCAGCTCTCCTACCGCCAAATCGCTTCCCGCCTGCATGCGCCGCTATCCACCGTCATCAGCCGCCACGCCTGTGCCATACGCCTGTTGCGCGGCGACTACATGGCTTCGTACTACCGCCGTCAGCAACAGCGGGCGGCCGACAGCGCTCCGTGTTGATTATTTTCGTAATATTGCAGTATGGAAGAAAACCTGCATCTGACCTTGGCCGCCGACATCGGGCGGCTGTTGAACGACCGGCACGCCACGTTGGCCACGGCCGAAAGCTGTACGGGCGGTTATATCGCCCATTGTATCACGGGGGTGGCCGGCAGTTCGGCCTATTTCCTCGGCGGCGTGGTGTCGTATGCCAATAGCGTCAAGACGGGGATGCTCGACGTAAAGGCCGACGTGTTGGCGCGCGAGGGCGCCGTCAGCCAAGCCGTGGTCGAAGCCATGGCCGTGGGCGCGTGCCGACGCTTGGGCAGCGACTATGCCGTGGCCACGTCCGGGGTGGCCGGCCCGGGCGGCGGTTCGGCGGAGAAGCCCGTCGGCATGGTGTGGATGGCGGTGGCGGGGCCGGACGGCCTTTGCGTAAGCCGTTGCTGCCGCTTCGACAGCGCCCGTTCGCGCGCCGGCATCATCCGGGATGCCGCCTACGAGGCCCTGCTGCTCTTGAAAAGCCAATTGGCGTAAGCCCGGCGGCACAACCCGCCGAGGCCAAATAAAAAAGCCGAACCCCGCAGGGTCCGGCTTTTTCGTTATCGCGTGGCCGCTCTTAGAACAAGAGGTCGTCGCCCGGGTTGGCGGGCGCGGCGGGTTGTTCCGGATGAGCCGGCGCATCGTTCATCTGACTGCGCAGTTTGGGCGCGGACAGCGTGGGCACTTCGCGGTCACGGCGTTCGCCTCTGTCGCGGCGGTCGCCACGATCTTCCCGCGGACGGCGTTCGCGCGGTTCCGGTTCCTTGTAACCTTCCGGCTTGGGCGTCAGCACCTTGTGCGACAGTTTGAGTTTGCCCGTCTTCGGATCCACGTCGATGAGCTTCACATCGATTTCATCGCCTTCCTTGAGCATATCTTCCACTTTCTCCAAGCGTTTCCAGCTCATTTCGGAGATGTGCAACAGACCGTCCTTGCCCGGCAGGATTTCGATGAACGCGCCGAAGGGCTGGATGTTGCGCACCGTACCGTGGTAAACCTCGCCCACTTCGGGCACGGCCGTAATCGCCTTGATGCGTTCCAAAGCCGCATCCATGCCTTCTTTGTTGTTGCCGGCGATGTCGATAACCCCGATTTCGCCCACTTCTTCAATCGAAATCTGCGTGTTGGTCTCACGCTGCAATTCCTGGATGACTTTGCCACCCGTGCCGATGACGGCACCGATGAATTCGCGCGGAATCGTAATCTGTACGATACGCGGCGCGTGCGGTTTGTAGTCGGCGCGCGGTTCGGGCAACACTTCGAGCATCTTGCCCAGGATGTGCGCACGGCCCTGCTTGGCCTGCATCAAAGCCTTGGCCAAAATATCGTAGGAAAGCCCGTCGATCTTGATATCCATCTGACAGGCCGTGATGCCGTCGCGCGTACCGCATACCTTGAAGTCCATATCGCCCAAGTGGTCTTCGTCGCCGAGGATGTCGGACAATACGGCGTAGTTGCCGGTTTCGGGGTCGGTAATCAAGCCCATCGCGATACCGGAAACCGGTTTGCTGATCTTGACACCGGCGTCCATCAACGCCAAGCAACCGGCGCAGACCGTCGCCATCGAAGACGAACCGTTCGATTCCAAGATATCGGAAACGACGCGGATCGTATAGGGGTTGTCGGCGCCCTTCGGGAGCACCTGTTTCAACGCCCGCATGGCCAGGTTGCCGTGACCCGTCTCGCGGCGGCTCGTGCCGCGCTGCGGTTTTACCTCGCCCGTGGCGAAAGACGGGAAGTTATAGTGCAGCAAAAAGCTGTTCTTGCCTTCGATAATCGCGCCGTCGATCGTCTGCTCGTCGAGTTTGGAACCCAAGGTTACGGTCGAGAGCGACTGCGTTTCACCGCGCGTGAAGATGGCCGAACCGTGGGCGGACGGCAGATAGTCGGCCTCGCACCAAATCGGACGGATGTCTTCCAGGCCGCGGCCGTCCAAACGGATTCTTTCCTTGAGAATCATATCGCGGACCGCCTTGCGGTGTACGTCGTGGAAGTAGCGGGCAATCATGAATTCCTTGCCTTCCAGCGTTTCGGGCGTAAAGTTCTCGGCAATGAAATCGGCCTTGATCTGGTCGATTTTCTGACCGCGGAGCTTTTTGTCGGCCACGCATTCGCGGGCGGCGTCGTAGCATTTCTGATACGTCTTTTCCTCTACCAAACGGCGCAAATCGTCGTCGTTCGTCTCGTGGTTGTATTCGCGTTTGGCCTTGCCCACTTCCTTGGCCAGTTCCATCTGAACCCGGCACTGCACCTTGATGGCTTCGTGCGCCGCCTTCAGGGCTTCGATCATGACTTCTTCCGAAACCTCTTTCATTTCGCCTTCCACCATCGAGATGTCGTCGATCGTGGCGCCCACCATGAGTTCGAGGTCGGCTCTTTCCAAATCGGTCGTCGAGGGGTTGATGACGAACTTGCCGTCGATGCGCGCCACACGCACTTCCGAAATCGGGCCGTGGAACGGGATGTCCGATACCGACAGGGCGGCCGAGGCGGCCAAAGCGGCGAAGGCGTCGGGCTGCGTGTCGCGGTCACCCGAAATCAACGTCACCAACACCTGCGTTTCGGCGTGGTAGTTGTCGGGGAACAAGGGACGCAACGCGCGGTCAATCAAACGGGAAATCAATATTTCGTATTCCGACAGACGCGCTTCCCGTTTGAAGAAACCGCCCGGGAAACGGCCCACGGCCGCATATTTTTCCTGATAATCGACGGTCAGCGGCATGAAGTCCACGTTCTCGCCGGCTTCCGCCTTGCTGCAGACCGTGGCCAAAATCATCGTGTTACCGCATTTGACTACGACCGAACCGTCGGCTTGCTTGGCCAGTTTGCCGGTTTCGATCATCACCTCCCGACCGTCCGGGAGATTGAATTTTTTTTGAATTCCTAACATAACAACTAATTTAACTACTATCTTATCTTACTTGCTTTATCGTCAAGGTGGCCGCCGCCCGTCCGCCGCAGGGCGAAACGGGAGGACTAAAAATAGAAAAAAAGGCAATTAAACAATAATTGCCTTTTTCCCTATTCTACAGCACGCGGGTTTACTTACGCAAACCGAGTTCCTTCAGGATATTTCTGTAACGTTCGATGTCTTTCTCCTTGAGATATTCGAGCAACTTCTTACGTTTACCGACCAAATTAACCAACGCGCGGTTCGTGAATTTGTCGTTGTGGTGCGCTTTCACGTGTTGGGTCAGGTGAAGAATCCGTTCCGTAAACAACGCGATCTGACCTTCTACGCTACCGGTATTCGTGGCGGCGCCGCCGTGTTTCTTGAAAATTTCCTGTTTCTGTTCAGCCGTTAAGTACATAACTACCTGTGTCTGTTTTAGTATCCTATATTACGTTTACAATTCCCATTTGGGAGCGCAAAGGTAACATAATTTTTTTTAAACTGCAAATTATTTCGCGCACAAAGCCGCGAGCGCAATCGAGTAAAGTTTTACCTTTTCGCTGTCGCCACGCGACGAGAGGATGCACGGCACTTTCGCGCCGACCACCATCGCGCCCAAATCGCCCTTGCAGAATTTCGTGTGCATTTTGTAGAACACGTTGCCCGATTCGATGTTCGGGAACAGCAGACAGTCGGCGTCGCCGCCCACCTGACCGCCGATTTTCTTAATCTCGCAAGCCTCTTTGTCGATGGCCACGTCCAAAGCCAACGGGCCGTCCACGAACGCGCCCTTGATCTGGCCTCTTTCGGCCATCTTGGAAATCAAAGCGGCATCCACGCAAGCCTGCATACCGGCCGACATCTGTTCGGTGGCCGCAATCACGGCAACCTTCGGCTTTTCGATGCCGATCATCTTGGCCGTCGAAATCAGGTAGTTGGCAATCGCCACTTTCTGATTCAAATCCGGGGCCGGAATGATGGCCATATCACTTACCACCAACAGCTTGTGATAAAACGGGTTCTGCATAACCGCCACGTGGGTCAGCATGGCTTTCGGGCCGGGCATCAGGCCTTTTTCCTTGTTCAGGATGGCACGCATATATTTGTCGGTGCTCACGAGGCCCTTCATCAACAGATTGCCTTCGCCGTCGTTAATCAATTTGACCGCCAGCTGAGCCGCCTTGTTTTCGTCAGCTTCCTGTACGATTTTGAATTTCTTGATGTCGATGTTTTCTTCGGCGCAAACCTTCGCAATCGTGGCTTCGTCGCCTACGAGCGTGGCTTCAACAATGCCGAGGTCCACCGCCTTGCTTACGGCGCCGATCGTGTGGGAATCGTTGGCGTAAGCCGCTACCAAACGTTTTTTGTCCTTGCTCCGCAAGAGCTCGAACATCTGATCTAATTTATTGATTACCATAGTTATTATTGTTTAATATTCCAAACAAGGTTACGGTTGGACCGTAAGGGTGTGCAAAGGTACAAAAAATTGATGATAATGTGATACCAAGGGAAATAAAAAGAGCGGCCCCGCCGTAACGGAACCGCTCTCGCCTTAGGGAATGGGAGAACTAGCGGACTTCCTTAATCAAAGTCTTACCCAGTTCAATCGCCTTCTCGTTTTCCGGAATCAGGTTGTGGTGACGAGCCGGCAAGGATTTTTCCAGACCCTTGTGGATGAATTCGGGTTGCAACAACGGTTTCACTTTCAGGAAGCCGCCCAATACGATCATGTTGAACACCTTGTTCAAGCCCATTTCGTTGGCCGCGTCGTTGGCCGCAATCGTATAGACCTTGATGTCCTTACGTTCCGGGTGACGCGTGATGCCGTTGGGATCGTAAATCAGGCAACCGCCGGGTTTAACCGCGTTTTCGAACTTGTCCATCGACTGCTGGTTGAGCACGATGGCCGTGTCGAAAGCGTTGATGACGGGCGACGAAATGCGTTCGTCGCTGATGATGACCGATACGTTGGCGGTACCGCCGCGCATTTCGGGACCATAGGAAGGCATCCAGCTCACTTCCTTGTTTTCCATCACGCCCGAGTAGGCCAAGATTTTGCCCATCGACAAGACCCCTTGCCCACCGAATCCTGCTATAATAATTTCTTCTGTCATTGTTTTTGTGATTTTAGCGTGAATAATCCCTTATCTGACGAGCTGACCGTCCACTTTGATGTCGCCCGGCTTGAAGTATTCGAACACGTTTTCCACCATCCATTTGTTGGCGTCAACCGGCCGCATCTTCCATCCGGAGTTGCAGTTCGACATCACTTCGATGAACGTCAGACCGCCCTTGTTGGCCATCTGGTCTTCGATACCTTTCTTAATCGCCTTCTTGAGCGTGCGCACGGCCGCGGCCGTGTGTACCGAGTGACGCGACACGTTGCGGACCCCGTTCAGCTGCGCGATCATTTCGGTGATGCGCAACGGCCAGCCCACCTTGTGGACGTCACGGCCGTAGGGGCTGGTGGCGGTTTTCATGTCTTCCAGCGTCGTAGGCGCCATCTGACCGCCCGTCATACCGTAAATCGCGTTGTTGACGAAAATCATGAGGATGTTTTCGCCACGGTTGCAGGCGTGTACCGTTTCAGCCGTACCGATGGCCGCCAAGTCGCCGTCGCCCTGGTAGGTGAAGACGAACTTTTCGGGCATGAGGCGCTTTACGGCCGTGGCCAGCGCGGGCGCACGTCCGTGGGCCGCTTCCTGCATATCCACGTTCATATAATTATAAGCGAAGACCGAGCAACCGACCGGCGCGATGCCGACGGTCTTTTCCTGAAGACCCATTTCGTCCACAGCCTCCATCAACGTGCGGTGTATGGTACCGTGACCGCAACCGGGACAGTAGTGCAGGACATTATCGGTCATGAGAGAGGTTTTCTTGTAAACCAGATTCTCGGGTGTGCAAATGTTTGATGCCATACAACCTCCTATAATAATTTAGTTTCTAATGCTTTTACTACTTCATCCGGGTTGGGGATGATACCGCCCACGCGGCCGTAGAATTCCACTTTCGTCTTGCCGTTGACGGCCAGGCGAACGTCTTCCACCATCTGACCCAAGCTCATTTCCACCGACAGGAAGCCTTTGGCGCGTTCGGCCAAGCGGGCGATTTCCTTTTTCGGGAACGGGAAGAGCGTGATGGGACGCAACAGACCCACCTTGATGCCTTTGGCACGGGCCAAATCCACGGCCTTCTGGCAGATACGGGCGCAGGAACCGTAGGCGACGAATACGTATTCGGCGTCTTCGCACTGGATTTCTTCGAAGCGGACTTCGTTTTCCTCCACGGCGTTGTATTTTTCCTGCAGGTGCAGTACGTGTCTTTCCTGACTGGCCGCATCCATATCCAAGGACGTGATGATGTTGTGCTCGCGGTCGGGCGTCTTACCCACCGTGGCCCAAGGCGTGTTCTTGCGGATTTCGGCTTCCGTGAAGCGCGGACGCTGTTCCGGCAGCACGACCTTTTCCATCATCTGACCGATGACGCCATCCGAAAGGATGAGCGACGGCATCCGGTATTTGAACGCCAAGTCGAAGGCCAGCGCCACGAAATCGGCCATTTCCTGTACGGACGACGGCGCGAGGACGATCAGACGGTAGTCACCGTGACCGCCACCCTTCGTGGATTGGAAATAGTCGGACTGAGCCGGCTGAATCGTACCCAGACCTGGACCGCCGCGGACGACGTTCAGGATAAGGCAGGGCAATTCAGCACCCGCCATATAGGAGATACCTTCCTGTTTCAAGCTGAAGCCGGGGCTGGACGAAGAGGTCATGACCCGCTTGCCGCAGCAGGCGCCGCCGTAAACCATATTGATGGCGGCCAGCTCGCTTTCGGCTTGCAGCACCACCATGCCGGTACGATTCTCGGGACGTTCCTTCATCAAGTATTCCATCACCTCGGACTGGGGCGTGATGGGATAACCGAAATAACCGTCGCAACCGGCGCGGATAGCGGCCTCGGCGATGGCTTCGTTCCCTTTCATTAAACGTAATTCTTCCATTACTTTATGCTTTTGTTGTTTTTTTTATTCAGTCTTTCTACCCGGCCTTATTCTTCGATTTTGGCCTTGTAAACCGTGATGACGCCGTCCGGGCAAATCATCGCGCAGGACGCGCAACCGATGCAGGTGTCGCTGATCATCATGGCAAAGTGGTAGCCTTTGCCGTTCACTTCTTTAGACATGCCGATCGTATTGGTCGGGCAAGCGGTCGTGCAGACTTCGCAACCTTTGCAGCGTTCCCGGTCTACAACGATTTCTCCTTTGATTTTAGCCATATTACAATGTATTTAAGTTATTTCTACAATATTACCGTTGCACGGCGGCTTACAGGGCCACCGGCATGACGAGCATCAGGATGTCTTCGGCTTCGTCGGCATTGTTGACCGGCAGCAGGATGCCCGCGCGGCTCGGATGCGACATGGCCAGGCAGACTTCCTCGGTCTCGATGTTGTTCAGCATTTCGATGAGGAACTTGGCGTTGAAGCCGATTTCAATCGGCTCGCCCTCGTACTGGCACGCGAGTTTTTCCTTGGCCGCGTTCGACTTGGCCACGTCTTCGGCCGAAAGCAACAGTTCCTTGCCGCTGATTTTGAGGCGGGCCTGGGGTACCGACTGTTCGGCGAAAATCGCGATACGGCGCAGGGCCGTCAGGAAGGCCGCGCGGTCGATGGTCAGGCGGTGCGGGTTGTCCTTCGGAATCACCGCGTCGTAGTTGGGGTATTTGCCGTCGATGAGGCGGCATACAATTTGCACCTTCTCGAACGAGAAGAACACGTTACGGTCGTTGTAGGCCATCGTGACGGGCACGTTCTCCTTGCGCAGCGAAAGCACGTTCTTGAGTTGCAGCAAGGCCCGCTTGGGCACGATGAAATGGCCGCTGGCCTCGGCGCGGGCGTCGGTGCGGCGGTAGCGCACGAGCTTGTGGGCGTCGGTGGCCACGAACGTCAGGTTTTCGGGCGAAAGTTCGAAATAGACGCCCGACATCACCATGCGCAGCGCGTCGTTGCCCGTGGCGAAAACGGTCTTGGAAATGGCGCTCGAAAGCAGGTCGGCCGGCAGTTCGGTCTTGCCCGACTCCCCTTCCATGACGGGAATCTCGGTATAGGCGGCCGGGTCTTCGCCCGCCAGCTTATAGTTGCCGTCCTCGCCCACCGAAATCTCGACGGAGAAATTGTCGTTGTCGATTTGGAACACCATCGGCATATCGGGGAACGTCTTGACGATGTCTTGCAGCATTTTGGACGGAATGGCCACACGGCCCTCCTCGTTCGACTCCACTTCGAGCGTCACCATAATCGTGGTCTCGGCGTTGGAACCGATGATGGACAGTTCCGAACCGCGCAGGTCGAACAGATAGTTTTCCAGGATAGGCATGGACGTATTCGTGGAAATGACGCCGCCCACGGCCTGCAGATGCTTGAGCAGGACCTGGCTGTTGACGATGAATCTCATAGTATAAGGTTTTCGGTGTGTAATTCTATCGGCTTCGGCCTATAAGCCTTAGTCGTTTGCAAATATACTTTATTTTTGACGTTTAAACAAATGGGTGGTACCATAATTTATTAACAGCCTACGCCTACCCACGATAGGTAGCCTCCGGCGGTTAAAAGTTCCGAGTTATTGCGTTTGGAAATGCAAAAAGTTCCGCGTTATTGCGTTTGAAAAACAAAAGATGATTGATTTGCTGCTGTTTAGCAAAAAACGAGGTAAGTGACGATAGATAGGCCGCCGGCGGCAATAAATAACCGATTTTGAAATGTAATCCATTTTGATTACATTTGCGGAGCGTTTCAATGGGAAACGCCGTTTGATGGATGGAAAACGCTTCTTTGGAATTATTGAAAGGCGTGCATCCCGGCTTGTATTTGGCGCGGGAGTTATCGCAACGTCGGCTGCACGGCGGCACGTTGGCCGGAAGGATTGGCGGTTGCCGTCAGAATCTGCACGCCATATTGCAGGGGCGGCGCCGCATGAGCCTGTCGCTCTCGTTGCGTATCGAGCAGGCCTTGGGATTGCCGGAAGGTTTCTTGATGACCTTGCAACTCTACCATGATATTGCGGAAGAAAAACGGCGGCAAAGCGCGGTTCTGCGGCCTGACATATCTAAATTCAGGCCGGCCTTGTTTTGGGATGTAGAACCGGAGAAAATCGACTGGCAACAGCATAAGGCTTTCATTATCCAAAGGGTGTTTGAACGGGGTGACGAAACGGAAATCAAAGAAACCTTACGTTTTTACGGCCGGGAGGAAATCCTGCGGCAGTTGCATACCGCCCCCTCGCCCTATTCCGCTTATCTGAAATCCAACGTTTTGAAATATCTCGGTCATGAAGTCTGATGACCGAGTGGGTGCAAGCGGAGTTGCGATAGGCCGCCGGCGGATACAAGAAAGCCCCGCATTCCTGCGGGGCTTTCTTGCGCTTTATTGATTCTGTTGATTAACCGTAAATCCCATTGCAACAAAATCCAAACTATCACCATACAAGCAACGTCCAGGTGTAAACAAAAAATTACCAGTACCTTTATTTTTCTGTGATACATTCATCGCATTTTGTAACTCACGACGCGTAAACGAAATATCATCTGATGTTAGGCTTGTAAACTTTTCACCCGGGGCAACCGTTATATATACATTACGAACTGTTTTATCCGCGGCATACTTGTTCAACGTCTCCATATTCCACTTTGGATTATT
>CAMWIS010000019.1 GCA_947174375.1 uncultured Bacteroidales bacterium | reverse complement strand
GCCTTGCCCGAAGCCAAAATCTCGATGCGGTCGAAATCGGACTTTTCGGCCGACACCGCCAGATACAGATAGAGTTTCGGCAACAGCTCGACTTCCTTTTCCTTGGGGCGGTATGCCAAAAAGCCGAAAGAGGCCAAGCGCAGCATCCATTGGGAAAGCATCGTTTGATCCATACCCCAGTCCGAAGCCAAATTGTCAAGCCCTATCAGATTGGAACCGTAATAGTCGGCGGACTGTTTGAGCCGATAGAGCGGATTGTAGGGCATCCCTTGCATAACGACCTCCAATTCGGCCTCTTCGTAGGCCTGCACCGAGGTCACGCGCACCACGCCCTCCCGTTCCGGCACGTGCAGGATGCCGAACGTCACACGCCCCTGCTGCGGATACCACTGCATCGTTTCGTATGCCAAGTCTATTTGGTGGTATGTGCTCAGGGCCGGCATTTCAAACGCGAACAATTTGGAATGCGTGAACGAAAAGACCTGCTGCGGGATGTCGTAACGCATTTCGCTGGTTTGATGATACAAAGAGTCGCTTTCGCCGAGATAAATCCGCCACGAAGCCATGGACGACTGCAATTTTTCGTCTTTATAGACGATACGCGCCGCCTCCACGACGCCGACCGCCTTACCGCCCTTGCGCACCGTAAGCCGCGCCGGCTGGTCGTCGGTGCCGAACACCATGCGCGCGCCTTGCTGCACATAGGGGGCTTCGATGTCCAGGCCCGGGAAGAAATCGGGCAGATTCAAACGTTCCCCGCCCGACTGGAACTGCGGATAGGTGGCCGCTTCCGGCGCCGTCAGCACCGAGAGTTTTTCGACGAAGCGCCCCGGTATGGGGTCGGGATAAAGTTCGGTATGGTAAAAGACGGCCGAATCGGTTTCGTATCGGTTGGAATTGAGGTTGAGCCTATAATCGTATATATTGGCGTATATCCGCCCGCCCGAGGGCCCCATCCGCCGCCAATCGACCGTACCCGTCTCGCCCTGGAACGTTTGCGCCAACGGGTCGTAATCGCCACTGGCCGCATAGATGACACTGCTGTCGTTGTAGGCCGTGCACCTCAGCGTGAGGTTGTCGTAATGGAACACGCCGCGCGTGCCCGCTTCGGCGTCCCAAACGGGCTCGCCGTCCACCACCATCCACGTGGCGCGTGTGGAAGCCGCCAACTGCCGTTCGCTCAAAAGCGCCAGCGTCCGTTCGGTCAAGCGCGAGAAATCGCGGATTTTATGCTGCACCAATGTCTGTTCGACCGAGCCGAGCCAATCGCCATTCCAAGCGTAATGCGCCGTATCGACATACCATTGGGCTTTCAGGAACAGATATACATCCGGATAGAAGCGGTATTGCTGTGCCTGCGCCATGGCGCAAATCCGACCGACCTGCTCCGCGGTCTCCATGCCCATCTTGGGGGCGAACAAGGCGTAGCCCGCGATAAACGAAGCCATTTCCCGACGCACGTCTTTGGACAGGTTGGGGTCGGCCTCGACCCACTTCTGCAACGCGGCGGCCGTTTCTATTTCCGACTGAAAATCGATGGGCGCGGCCTCTTTCCGCTGCGCGTGAGCGGCAAACGGGAAACAGCACAATACGTATATACAGAAGACAAGTCTTGCTTTCATACCCTTATCGATATTGGAACGCCAAGGCCGTCCAGGCCTCGCGTGTCTTTTGGGCTTGGAGCGTAAAGCCCAAGGCCTTGGCCTTTTCGCGCAAAACGGGCACATCACTCTCGTAAAAACCGCTCAGAAACAACCGGCCGCCCGCCTGCATGGCATCGGCATAAGCCGGCAGATGGTCCAACAGTATGTTGCGGTTGATATTGGCCAAAATGGCATCCACGCGGCGGCCGGTCAACTGCTCGCTGCTGCCCTGCGTCACCGTGATGCGGTCGGAGAGCCCGTTGCGCGCCACATTCTCGCGCGCGTTGGCACAGGCCCAGTCGTCGTAATCGATGGCCGAGACGGCCGCCGCGCCTTCCTTGGCGGCCAATATGCCCAAAATGCCCGTGCCGCAGCCCATATCCACGACCTGCAAGCCTTGCCAGTCGTGCTCGGCGATAAATTCTATCATCAGGGCCGTAGTCGGGTGATGCGCCGTGCCGAACGACATCTTGGGCTCTATCTCCACAAAATGCTTGACGGCAGGCCGCTCGGTATGGAAGGGTGCGTGGACGAAACAGAAACCGCCGATCTGCACCGGGGCGTAATGGCTTTCCCACGCCTGGTTCCAATTGACGTCCGGCATCTTCTCCCACTGCCCCGCCTGCACGTGCGCGTATTGCGCCATTACGTCCGCGATGGCCGCGTCCGCCTCCTCCGGTTTTCCGGCCGTTTCCGGCCAATAACCGATGAGCGCGCCGGCTTCCTGCTCAAAGCTCTCAAAACCCAAATCGCCCAAATCGGATACGAACAGATCCGATTCGGGCGAAACGAGCGTATGTGTGAATACCTTTTTATAGTAACCCATACATTATTTGAACGAGTTGATAATCGTAACGAAATCTTCGGCTTTCAGGGCCGCGCCGCCGATCAGACCGCCGTCCACGTCGTTCTGCGCGAAGAGCTCGGCCGCATTCTTGGCATTGCAGCTGCCGCCATAGAGAATCGACAGGTTGCGCGCCACTTCCTTGCCGTATTTTTCTTCCACAAGGCCGCGGATAAACGCATGGACTTCCTGCGCCTGGTCGGGCGTGGCCGTCTTGCCCGTGCCGATGGCCCAAACGGGTTCGTAGGCGATGATGACCTTGACGAAATCCAACTGTTTGAGGCCGAACAGCCCTTTTTCCACCTGCGTGCGGATGACGTCGAAATGACGGCCGGCCTCGCGGTCTTCCAGCAATTCGCCCACGCAGACAATGGGCGTGATGCCCTCCGCCAGCAGTTTATCCACCTTGGCGGCCACCTGTTCGTCGGTTTCCTTGAAATATTTGCGGCGTTCGGAATGGCCTACGATGCAGTATTCCACGCCCATCGAGCTCAGCATATCGGCCGAAATCTCGCCCGTATAAGCGCCCTGGCCGTTTGCGCTCACATCCTGCGCGCCGACGCCGAACAAACGTTCTTCGTCCTCGGAATGCGACAAATCCAACGCCATTTCCGTATAAAGGCTGGGCGGGCAAACGATGACTTCCACTTTCGAGGACTTCTGCCCCTTTTCTATCTGTTCCGACAATTCGTCCAACAATTCTTCCGCATCCTGAAAGTTCTTGTTCATCTTCCAGTTGCCGGCCACTATTTTCTTGCGCATAATCGTGATATTTTAAGTTTCGTGATTTATTCGGTTTTAATGCTTTTCAAATCGGGGAAATCGCGGCCGTTCCAGCGTTTGACGACCACCGGGCCGTCCATGAGGATGACGCCGGGATTGGCGCGTATCATGCTCTTGAGCCCCGTATCGTCGCCGAAATAATAGGTCAACTCCGCATCGCCCGTCTTTTCCTTGAACGCTTCCATATCGCTGACGGGCGTTTCGGAATCCGTGGCCACGAGCAGGTCGTAGCCGTAGCCCAAGTCCCCGGCTTCGGCCAGTTTCTCCCAAATGCGGGCCAACGTCTTTTCGGACGCCTTCTCCCAATCATAGACGATGACTAAAAAATGGAGGCCTTCGCGCCCGATGACCGCGTCGGTCACGTCATAGCCGCCGTCCTCGTCGTCCATCCGCTCCAAGAGGCTGACCTCGATGATGCGCGGATTGGGGTCTTCGTCGCGGCGCGAAACGAATTCCCAGCGGTTGTTCCAAGCCGTGTCGGCAAACGGGATGTCCTTGTCGCGGTATTCCTGCAACGCACCGGTTTCCTTGTCGCGGTAGGTGAGATAATACCGCACCGGCTCGGGATTCTCCACCAACATACGGCGGCCGTCTTTCCAGCCCAGGAAATTGGAAACGGGCAGATGGCGGTAGTTGTAGATTTCAAAACCGAGGAACAGCAACACGATGCCGGCCGCGATACCCGCCTGCACCTTGCAGCAGAAGCCTTTATGCAGTTTCGGCAAAGCGAAAACCAGCGCGAGCACCAACGCGTCCAATACCAGATTCTTGTAGAACGTCTGCCAATTGGTGAGGATCAAGGCCTCGCCGAAGCAACCGCAGTCGGGCACCGGATTGGCGATGGCGTCGAAGAACGTCACGACCGTAAAGAACGCCATCATCAGCGCGGCGAGCCAGGTCGTCCACTTCGTCCATACGTTGCACACCAACAGGCAGCCGATGCAGAACTCCACGAGATTCAAGACGAACGACAGCGGCAGGGCCAAGGCCACGAGCCACGGCATCTGATAGGCTTCCAAATAGTCGTGTATGATGAACTGCGTGCCGAGCGGGTCCACGCCTTTCACGTAGCCGGAAAAGATGAACACGCAGCCGACGAGCGTCCGCACGATGGCGCCGCTCTTGGCGCCGAAGCCTTGCCGGTTGAGGACAATCAGCAGGATATTCAACGCCAACAAACTCAAAAACACCGGACTGTAGCCCAGTACGCCGGCGATGCAACCGGCCAGCACCAACGAGCAACCGATGCCCGCATACGACCAGATATTTTCCGTTATTTTCATCTCCGTCTATCGTTTTATTGCTGACTGCCGGACGTTTCCGCCATCGTGATGAGCGCGAAAATCGCGTAATTCATCATATCCATGTAATTGGCCTCCAAGCCCTCGGAAACGCAAGTCTTGCCGGCATTGTCCTCGATTTGTTTGACCCGCATGAGTTTCATCAAGATGATGTCGGTCAGCGAATCGACACGCATCGCGCGCCACGCCTCGCCGTAATCGTGGTTCTTGTCGCACATGAGCCGATACGTGGCTTCCGTATAGTGGTCGTAGCGTTCCAAGGCCTGTTCCACGCTCATGTCGATGGTGTCGCTCCAACCGAATTCCAACTGTATCATGCTGATGATGGCGTAGTTGATGATGCCGATAAATTCTTCCCGGATGCCGTCCGCCACCTTTTGATCCTTTTCAATCTGTATGGTCCGGATGCGGCGGGCCTTGATCAAAATCTGGTCGGTGAGCGAAGACGGCCGCAAGATGCGCCAGGCCGGCCCGTAGTCCTGCATCTTGGCCGCATAGAGCCGCCGGCACTCGGCCATGATTTCCCGATAGGCTTTTTCCGTATCGGACTTCCCCTGCTTCCCCATTTTATTGCATTTTTACCTTGCAAAAGTACGTAAATAATACTAAGTTTGCAACTTACAAAAATCTCTTGAATGACTATGCCCTACACACTGACTATCAGCGGAAAAGTATATCCTTTGCATCCGCAGAAAGTCATGGGCATCCTCAACCTCACCCCCGACTCTTTTTTTGCGGACAGCCGTTGCACGGGCGCATCCGAAGCGGATATCGCGGACGAAGCCTTGCGCCGCGTGGAACGGATGCTGGCCGACGGCATGGATATCCTGGATCTCGGCGCCGTTTCCACGCGGCCGGGTTCGCAAGCCCCCTCCGCGGAAGAAGAATGGCGGCGGCTGGCGGAACCCCTGCGCCGCATCGCGCGGCAGTTCCCCGACCTGCCGGTTTCCATCGACACCTACCGCGCCGACATCGCCCAACGCTGCGTGGAGAACGGCGCGCATATCATCAACGACATTTCGGGCGGGCTGTTCGACGCCAAGATGTTCGAGACCATCGGCCGCTTGCAGGTGCCTTATGTGCTCATGCACACGTCCGACCGCCCCGACCGCATGCAGGACGCCCCGCAATACGCCGACGTCACGGCAGACCTGCTCCGTTTCTTTTCCGAACGGGCGGCCCTGGCGCGACAGGCCGGCATCCACGACCTGATAATCGACCCGGGCTTCGGCTTCGGCAAGACGGTGGAACACAACTACCAACTGTTGGCGCAACTGGGCCGCTTCAAGATATTGGACTGCCCCATCCTGGCCGGCCTGTCGCGCAAATCCATGCTGTGGAAGCCCTTGCAGTCGTCGCCCGAACAGATGCTCAACGCCACCACCTGCGTCAACACGCTCGCGCTCGTACAGGGCGCCGACCTGCTGCGCGTACACGATGTGAAAGCCGCCGCGGAAGCCATCCGGCTTTTCAATTTATATAACGCCTATTAACCCATTGCGCTATGAACCCCTTCCTCAACTGGATTGAAAACTTTACCTGGAACCAAGCCTTAGACCTCGCCATCATCCTGTTTTTGGCCTACGAACTGTTCAGGCTGGTGAGGGGCACTTCGGCGCTCAATATCCTGTTGAGCATTGTCGGCGTCTATGTCTGCTGGCAAATCGCACTCGCGTTGGAGATGCCGGTCATGTCCGGCTTGCTCGACCGCGTCATCAGCATGGGGTTGCTGGGGCTCGTCGTCATTTTCCAACCGGAGTTGCGGCGTTTCCTGTTCATGCTCAGCACCGGCGCCATCCGCAAACAGCGCGAACAGAAACTGCTCAAGCGCGTCTTCATGAAGACCTGGGGCAAACGGCCGTTGCACATCACGCAAATCATCCAGGCCTGCATCCATATGTCGCTGAGCCGCACGGGCGCGCTGATTATCCTGACGCAACAGAATAAACTGCCGGCCGTCGTCACCACGGGCGAACGCATGGACGCGATGATTTCAAGCGCCCTTATCGAAAACATCTTCTTCAAGAACAGCCCGCTGCACGACGGGGCGATGATTATCGAAAACAACAAGATCATAGCCGCCCGCTGCATCCTGCCGGTGACGGCCAACAAAGAGGTGTCGGCGCAGTTAGGCCTGCGCCACCGTTCCGCCATCGGCGTCACCGAACAATCGGACGCCTTGGCCATTATCGTTTCGGAAGAAACGGGTTCCGTTTCCTACTGCCAATTCGGGGAAATTACCTACGACGTATCGCCCTCCCAACTGCGGGCGGAAATAGAGAAATTCTTCGCCGAAGCCGAAGAAGAGATGCAGGCGCATCACCATCAGCAACACTAAGCCTGAGCCAAGCGTCGCCGACGGATGCGGTTTATACGTTGAATCGGAAATGCAGGATATCGCCGTCCTGCACGACATAATCCTTACCCTCCACGCTCAAACGGCCGGCTTCCTTGCAGGCCGCCTCGGAACGCAGACGCACGTAGTCGTCGTATTTGATGACCTCGGCGCGGATAAAGCCTTTTTCAAAATCGCTGTGGATGATGCCGGCCGCCTGCGGTGCCTTCGTGCCGCGGACAAACGTCCAGGCGCGACTCTCGTCGGGGCCCGTCGTGAAATAAGTCTGCAAATCGAGCAAGGCATAGGCCGCCTTGATCAAACGCGCCACGCCCGATTCCTTCAAGCCCAGTTCGGACAGGAACATTTCCTTTTCCTCATAGGTCTCCAGTTCGGCGATTTCGGATTCAATCTTGGCCGCCACCACCAGGCACTGCGCGTTCTCGCCCGCCACGGCCGCCTTGACCGCCTCCACATAATGGTTGCCCGTCACGGCCGACGCCTCGTCCACATTGCAGACATACAGCACCGGTTTGTCGGTCAACAGGAACAACTCGCGCGCCAAGCGCCGGTCGTCCTTGCTGTCGAGTTCCACCGTGCGCGCGCTCTTGCCCTGCAACAGCACTTCCTGATAGCGTTTGAGGATTTCCAACAGCCGTTTCGCGTTCTTGTCGCCGCCCGACTGCGCCTGTTTCTCCACCTTGCCCAAGCGCGACTCTATCGTTTCAAGGTCTTTGAGCTGCAATTCGGTATCGATGATTTCCTTGTCGCGGATCGGATCCACCGAGCCGTCCACATGGGTGATGTTGCCGTCGTCGAAGCAACGCAGCACATGGATAATCGCATCCGTCTCCCGGATATGCGACAGGAACTTGTTGCCCAAGCCTTCGCCCTTGCTGGCGCCCTTGACCAAGCCCGCGATGTCGGCGATTTCCATCGTGGCCGGAATCACGCGCTTGGGCTGGTCTATTTCGGCCAGATGCTGCAACCGCTCGTCCGGCACCGTAATCATGCCGACATTCGGTTCAATCGTACAAAACGGGAAATTCGCCGCCTGCGCCTTCGCGCTCGACAGGCAGTTGAACAACGTGGACTTGCCCACATTGGGCAATCCGACTATACCGCACTTCAACGACATAACAGGTATCGAAATTGATTCAAAAAAAAGCCCTTCCCCCTGCGTTGAGACAAGGCGAAGGGCCGTTGGTACCGGAATTTACACCCGACGGGATTAGGCACCGATATGCGCCTTGTATTGGTCGGCCGTCATCAGACCGTTTACCGCAGCGGGATCGGCTACTTTAATCTTGACAATCCAGCTGGCATAGGCGTCGCGGTTGATCGCGGCGGGGTCGTCTTCCAACGCGCTGTTGAATTCCAGGATTTCGCCCTTGACCGGCAACAGCAGTTCGGCTACCGTCTTGACAGCCTCGATGCTACCGAAGCGTTCGCCGCCTTCAATCGTTTCGCCGACGGTATCGATATCTACGAATACCATGTCGCCCAATTCTTTCTGAGCGAAATCGGTGATACCTACATAGGCAACGTCGCCGTCCACCTTGATCCATTCGGAATCTTCCGTGTACTTGAGATTTTCAGGAAAAGTCATAATATTTTAATATTTAATTTGTTATAAATTCTCTTTTGTTTCTAATCCGCTGTGCGCGCGGCACCTATCGCGTCAAAGGTACGATTTTTCGTTTAATTCACCAACTTATAAATGATGCTGATGCCGCCCTTGCCCGTATGGTTGTAGAACAGGTTGGCGATATGCGGCTTGTTGATGGTCATATCGTAGAACACCTTTGCCGACAGTTGCTTGGTCAGTTCGTATTCGGCGTAAACGTTGATGGAGGTGACCAACGACCCGGCCGAGGGCGTGCTGATGTTTTGGTCGATGCGCCGCAAAACCGTCTTGGTATCGCGGACGGAAACGTCGGCCTTCAACACGATGTCGCTCGTAATCTTACGCTTGGACGACCCGCCGGAATTGACCTTGAAGCCCACGTTCTTGATACGGTAGCCCGCGCCCGCCACCCAGGCACTGCTGCTCACTTCCGTAATCTGATTGTTGACGAAGCTCAAGCCGATTTGGCGGCTTTGCCGATACTCGAAATTGAAACTGAAATCGTTTTTCAACGTAAAGGCGACCTTGATCAAAGGGGCGAACTGCTCGCTCAGCACCACCCCGTCGAAGATATACTGCGAGATGAAATTCATGTTGTCGTCCAAACGGCTCGGATGATCCATCGACAGGTCGTACAGCACGTTGTTCGTATAGGAGCCGATGCTGTAAGAGGACGTATAGGCATGGGAGAGCGTAAAGTTCTTGAAAATCTTGCGCATGGCCTTTATCTTGGTCAAACCGCTGTAAGAGAGCGACCAGTTCGGCAACGGGAAGCGGGTGAGCATGGACATCGACATCGTATGGGGGTCGGCGCCCGTATAGGCGGCCAACAGGGCCGTCAGCATGACGTCCTGCGAATTGGACTTGTAGCCATAGGGGTAATAGGCCCCCGCCACGCTGTCCCATACGTCGGGACGCCCGGCGGCGTTGGGATTTCCGGCCGCAAGCCGGCCGGCCATAATCCGGCGGTATTCCAAAAAGCGGTTGTAGGTCTCGTTGTTGTGCTGGTCGTCCGTCCGCTGGAAGGCCGTCTTGATGAGGACGGTGGTCACGTTCATGTTGCCGTTTTGAAGCGGGTTCGTGTTGCGGAACGCGCCGGAAACCGCATCATAGGTATAATAGCCCGAATTGTTTTCGGAACGGCTGTAACCCATCGTCAGCGAAATGCGGAAATCGGGGAAGGGTTCAATCGTGGCCTGGCCGCTGAACGTCTGCGTGAACTGGTTGTAATAGGGCGACGTGAGCAGACTGTCGGTTGACAGCCAGCCGAGCGCGGCCGCCTTCTCCAGGATGTCGCCCTGGGCGCCGAACAGCGCGAAGGCCGCGCCCGGCGCCTGATGCTTCAGGTTGACGCCGAAGATATCCGGTTCCAGCATAAAGCCCGGTATCGTTGTCCCTTCGTTGCGCGACCACGTGACGCTCGCGTCCCGCACCATCATCAAGAAGCGCAACGCGCCCTTGTAGGTCGTTTCCCATACCGTGGCCTTGTCCACTTTCACGCGGTTGTCTTCCCCGCTGCCCATGGCCGAATTGCTGCGGCCGCTGCGGCGATTGCGGTTCCGGCTCGGCTGGTTGATTTTCTTCAGGAACGGTACCTTATTATAGAGCCCCACGAGATTGACGTTACCCGTCGCATTGAGGTTCATGTTATTCGCGATTGTATTGCCCAAGCGGTCTTGAATGGCCAACGCCCCCGCCTCCCAGCGGTAAGTTGTCGCGTAACCGAAATTGGCGTTCACCCAATCCAAAAGCGGGATTTTGTTAATCGGCAATTTGTACGTAATGTTGACGGCCTGGTCGAAATTGCGCAATTTACCGCCTGTCAGGAAACTGCGCCAAATGGAGTCTTTTTTGTCGCGCGTGTCGATAAGGCCGAGCGGCTCTTCCAAGAACGCGTTGGCGTTGGCCGAATACTTCAACGAAATGGACTTCGTGATGTCGTAGCCGAACGTATAATAACGGTTCCAGTTAAACTGCTTGTAATAGGTCGGATTCAGCAGGATGTCCCATTCCGGCGTCTTGTTGCGCAACTTGGTGGCCGTAAAGTCACGTTGCAAATCCATGCCGAACGTGAACTGGTTGGGCACATAGTTGAAATTGAAATCCGTCAGAATCGCAAAGCCTTTTTTCTGCGCCAACTTGGTTTTGGCAAACGGCTCGAAGAAACGGGAGGACGTGGAATAGTTGTAGCCGATGCCGCCCTTGTGGACAAACTGGTTGTCGTACTCCATGTCTTCGTTGCGGCGCAACGTGCTCGAATAGGCATACGACACATTGAAGTTCTCTATATCCCAGAACATCGGCGCACGGTCGGCATTCGTCCGTTCCTTGCGCACGTTCATGAAGTTGATGTTCTGCCGCAGCGTATAGTCCTGAATCTGATGTTTGAACGCCTTTTTCTCATCCGCGCTGTAGTTGGCCAACACGTGTTTGGTCTTGACGTCCGGATCCAACGGGTTGTATTCCGGATTGCTGATGACGGACGACAGGTCGTAGTGCACCGGCAGTTTCAACCCCGCCTTTTCCGGCACGAACTTGCCCAACTCCAGGTTGACGGAGATATCGTAGGAGCCGATGTTGTTCTGCGGCAGTTCGGAGATTTTCTGTTCGATGGAGCCGAAATTGGCCGTCGAATAACTGCCCCCCACGCTGATATTGCCCAAATCGCCCAGATTGGCCTGCGCCCGCGCCGTGGCCGCCACACCGCTCTTCTTGCTGAATTCGTTTAGGCTCAATTCATTGACCCATACCGTGACGGAGCGCGGCATCCCGTCGTCGTTATCGCCTATATACTGCTTCTGCGGATTGCGGATACCGATGAGGATGGACTTGACGCTGTTGATGGCCGGCGTACCCTTGACCGTATAGCGTCCCTTGCCGATGACCTCAGCGTAAGGAACGGTTTGCAAAACGCCCGGCTGCCCGTTACGGATGGCCGCGTCGCGGTGTTCCTTAACCGATACCAAGGCCTCCAAATCGATTTCCACCTTGTTGATGTCCGGCCAAACCAATTCCCGCGCGCTCTCGTACCAAGCCGTATAAGACAGCGGGATTTCGTATTCGTAATAGTTGTCCTGGAAGTCAGACCCCACGCGGACGAACAGCCGCACGTCGCCGTCCACCTCGCGGTCGTATTCGTTCACTTTCTCCAAATGGACGTACATCTCCACTTTCTTGAACTGGCGGAAGTCGTAATTCGTCGTCTTGTAGATACCGCGGGCATCCCCGTCGGCCAAGTCCGTGACCGTCAAGCTCAACGCCTGTTCGTTCATACGGCGGTTGTTTTGGTCGGCCGGGTCGGTCACCCGCTCGATGCCCGGCGGCAATACATAGCGCACGGGCGAACGGTTGCCGTTTTCCTCGATGTTCACGACCGAAATGTCAAATTCCGTATTGGCCGTCCCCGCCGAAACGTGCATGTCGTTTTCCAGCAACGGCTGGTCGTATTTGCGCCAGTCGGACTTGACGAGGTCCAAGGCCGCGAAACGCAGGACGACCGGCTGCGAGAACTTGGCCAGGAACATACGGATGAAACGGATGGACTGGAAATTCTGAATCTGCCCGCACGTGCGCGTCGGCGTTTGAATCGGGATTTTGAAATGATACCAGTTGACGTCGGTTTCCTCGCTATTGGCCAATATCACGTGCGACCGCTGGATATCGACGATGTAGTTCCGCCCTACCTGCATTTCGTCGGGGTGCAACGGCACCTCGTATTGGAAATAGTTTTCGGCCTCGCTCAACGTATTGTCGCCATTGATATCCTCCGTATTCGGGTAATTGGTCTGCTGGGTCGGGTAATCTTCCGGATTGTTGGCCGAAGAGGGTGAGTTGCCGGCCGGATTGTTGAAATACTTGTAACGGTCTTCGATTTTGTTGGGCGAGAACGCCACGGTATCCCAACGGGTACTGCTCCGGAAATAGACATAGTCGTCCTGCGCCGGGTCGTCGTACAGGCGCTGGTAAGCGCTGCCGGTCGTGCCCAACAATGCGCCGACGGCCGTCAGGTAATCGCGGTAGAACGTCCGCTCGTCCTCGTCGTTCAAGCCGTTGAGCCCGATATCCTGGAACGGACGCGTGGCGGGGTCGTTGTCGAACGTTTGCACAAGCGACTGTATCTTAGGCACACGGCCCCATTGCGTCGTATCCACATCCACGACCGTGGCCGAAATCGGCATCCCGTTCTCGAAACTCTTGCGGCCGTCGCGCAGAATGTCCTCCGAAATATCGCCGAGGTTGAAATACAGCGAACCGCCCGTATGCTTCGGCCGCCCGTCGAGGCCGTCCATGCCGATGAACGGGTCCATGACCCAAAACTCGATGTATTCCACATTCGTGGCCTCGAAGTTCGTGTTGTCGATTTTGCGCATGATACCGCCCCAGCGGCTGGCCGGATCCCGCAACAACCCATCCGCCGTCATACCCGCGGATAGACCGGGCACGGCCTCCACGTCGAAGTTGTAAGGGCCTTTTTCCGACGGATAGAACGCCAGGTTCAGCACCGAGAGGTAGTCGGCCTGATTGGAAGCCTGCTCGCGGTTCGGGAACACTTCGGTGACGCGGACGCGGCGCACGTAGGGCAACGAGATATCGTCTTTGGTGATGTTGCGCGGCCGGTTGTTGCCATAGAAAATGGGATCGACCGTGTACCAGGCCAATTTGGCGCGGTTGAAACCGCTCGCCAGACTTTCGGCGAAAAAATCGGCCGAC
Source organism: uncultured Bacteroidales bacterium (assembly GCA_947174375.1). Lineage (GTDB taxonomy): Bacteria > Bacteroidota > Bacteroidia > Bacteroidales > P3 > CAMXAS01. The sequence continues at coordinate 4,519 of CAMWIS010000019.1, read as the reverse complement.
TCCGGGAACATATCCAGCTGCTTCTGCGGCGTACTGGCCAGCTGCCACGAATAGGCTTCCTTGAGGTTAATCGTGCTCTTGGCGCCTTCGAAATCGTCGATATACGTGATACCCTCTTTCGTAATGGCCTTGGAGTGCCCCGGAATAAAATGGGCGAACTCGCCGTACAGGTTCAACGAGGCCGGCATCTTGGACGACTGGAACGGCAACAAGGCGTCCACGGCCTTGGTCAGCCAGCGCGAATCATTCGAATAAGAGAAGTCGAAGCCGTACAGCGTATTGGAAATCGGCTCCTCGCCGTAATTGACCTTATAGGTCAGCGGCGACTGGTGCAGGTTCAACAGCGTGGCCCCCACATAGAAATCCTTGCTGAAGAAATGCTCCAACCGCAACCCCAACATCCGCTTGGTCAGCATGCCGCCGGCCGTATTGCTTTCGGTCGAAATGTTGATGGGCACGCCCGAATTGAGAACGCCCTCATTGATAATCTGCACGATACCGGCCGTATAATTGACCGTATAATCGGAGCCTTCCTGCAAGACCGTATTGCCGGCCGTCACCTTGACGGAGCCTTCCGGCAGGTTATAGACGCCGAGCGAAATCTCGCTGCCCTGCGCCGACTGGTACGTACCGCCCATGTAATACTTGTTCTTGTCGGGGTATTGCTGGGCTTCGGTCTTCGTATAACGGTACAGTTCGTTGAACGCGTATTTTTTGGCCATCGCGCTGTCGCCGCCGAAAATGGCCGTGAGGTCGGCGCCGAAGGGTTCCACGTACGGGAAATAAATCAAGCCCTTGTTAGACTGGATATAACCGGCGCCCGTGGCCGCGTCGTCGAGGAAGTCGAAGACCCCGTCCGGATTCCGGTTCATCTGGTAATCCAGGTTATCCATGCCGAACACCTGGATCAACGGGATACCGCTCAACGGGCCTTCCGTAAAGTAGCCGGCCGGCACGCTTTGGCCGTCGCCCGTGTACATGATGTTGAAACGAAAGTTATCGGGACTGATTTGATAACTCTTGAGCGCATATACGTTCTTCATCATCAAGTCCCACAACGGGCTTTCGGTATTGAGCGTCGTGGCTTTCAACAATTTGACGATGAGTACCTGCGGGTCGCTGATGCCCTGGTCCGACAGTTCGCCGACCTGATAGACCGTCGTATCGCCCACAATCTGATACTGGTAGGCCACGGCCAGCACCTGGTCGCTTCCGAGCGGCTGGCTCAGCGAGATGAAGCCCAACTGCGGGTTGAACGAATATTCGGTGGCCGCCAACCGCCGCGCGCTCTCCACCTTTTCGAACTCGCGGCCGCCCGTATAGCCGATGCCGTTCAGATACTGGCTCACCGTGTTGATGTTGCGCAGATTGGCGGGATTGACAACGCTAAGCAGCAAATTGTTCGTATTGTTGGACGGGTACGGCAAGGACGAACTCAGGTAAACGTTCGAAGCCATCGGATCCGTTTCGCCCAAATCGGTAAAGGCGACGATGTTGCGGTTGTTTTCGACGGGCGAGCCGATGTTCGTGACCCAAACCTCCAACTTCGTGATTTTGATGCGGCTGTTGACCAGCGGCAATTCGGCCAAGGCCTCGTGGTAGTGGTCGCGGAAATACTGCCCTAAGAAATAGTGCTTGTTTTCGTCGTATTCATCGGCCTTGAACTCGAACTTGGACGTCTGCGCGCCGTCTTCCACCTGTATGGACTTGCTTTCGGAACGTTGCTCGGAAAAGACGCCCGTCACGTAGGTGTTGCCGAATTGCAGACGCGCCTTGACGCCGAACAGTTCCTGCACGCCGGAAATCAGCGTCGTGTTGAGCGGGAAACTGATGTTACCGGCCTCGATGGACTTGATGATATCGTCTTCCTTACCCTCGTACTGCAATTTGAGTTTGTTGTCGAAATTGAACAGCGCTTCGGTGTTGTAATTGATATCGAAATTAATCCGGTCGCCGATTTTGGCATTGAGGTTGATGTCGATTTTGGCGTCGAAGTCGAAATTGAACGTTTTGCGGTGCCGCACGTCCATGGCCGGGTCGTCGCGGCGCGTGCCCACGAACGCGAAAATCAGCTCGACGGAGCCGTTCAGGTCGAATTTGATGAAATCCTTGCCGAACACATTGTCGAGAAAGCCCATGTCGATGTTCAGGCCCGGAATCAGACCGCCCAAACCCGAAGAGGCCGATGGCGTGTAGGCGGCCTTGGTCTTCCAGTATTCGCGCATGGAGCGTTCCATGTCGTATTGCATGAATTCCGCGCGGTCCATGTCGCGCGAACTGAGCACCATGCCCCCCATGCTCGTCGTCACCGTATAGGTGTTGTCCTGCGCGTTGAAACGCACTTCCTCCTTGGCGGGCGCCTTGAAATAAATATCCTTGGAAGGCGGCAGTTCCCCGCCGTAATCGGGTTCGGGCACAGGGTAATGCAACGCGCTGTCGGCCGCGGCCGAAGGCAAAGCCGCCTCTTGAAACGACGAAGGGGCGGCACATACCTCCCCTATGGCCATTCCTAAGCAGAATGCCGTTCCGACGATGACTTGCCGCATCCGGCGGCGCCGAATTTTCATTATACCCTCGATGTAGAAGCGTATTTTTCTACAACATCTGCAATGCCTGCTTGATTATACTTTCGATATCCGCCGACGGATCGGCGGCCAAAACCTTGTCCAATACCTTTTCCGACGCGCTTTTCGCATAGCCCAGCATGACGAGCGCGCTCAAAGCCGTTTCGCGCTGCGGGTAAGCCTGGGCCGTAACGCTGCCGCCTTCCGGCATTTCCCCGGCCTCCACCTTGCCGACCTTATCCTTGAGATCCACGATAATCCGCTGGGCCGTTTTGGCGCCGATACCCTTGATGGCCTGTATCTTACGCGTGTCTTCCTGCTGGATGGCCCGGATGGTTTCGGCCGGCGACATGGCCGACAGAATCATACAGGCCGTATTCGCGCCCACGCCCGAAACGGAGACCAACAGCTGGAACAACTGTTTTTCCACGGCCGTATAGAAGCCGAACAGTTGCTGCGCGTCCTCACGGTAAATGGGTTGAACGAGTAGTTTGGCCTGCGGCAGATCCTTGATTTGGGAATAGGTGTGGAGCGATATGCGGATTTCATACCCCACGCCGCCGCAATCCAATACGGCGCATACGGGATTGAGCTCGGCCACCCGCCCCTCGATATAAGCGAACATCCTTTTTGCTATATAATATTATACTTTGCAAAGATAGGCTTTTTTTCCTACCTTTGCAAGCAAGAACCATGTGCCGATTCGACGCTTCGGACGATTCGGCGGCGCGGCCGGCAAGTTATGTCGGCCTGTTTTTTCAGTATAAGGAGATTTTTATGGATCAATTCGTAGTTTCCGCCCGCAAATACAGGCCGGACACGTTCGAATCCGTCGTAGGGCAGGAGGCCATCACGACCACGCTCAAAAACGCGATTCGAAGCGGGCACATCGCCCAGTCCTTCCTGTTCTGCGGCCCGCGCGGCGTGGGCAAGACGACCTGCGCCCGCATCCTGGCCAAGACCATCAACTGCATGAACCCGACGCCCGATATGGAGGCCTGCGGGGAATGCGAGTCTTGCCGCGGCTTTCAGGAGAACGCCTCCCAAAACATTTACGAACTTGACGCGGCCTCCAACCGGTCGGTCGAAGCCATGCGCAGCCTCATCGAACAGGTGCGCATCCCGCCGCAAGTGGGGCGCTACAAGGTATATATCATCGACGAAGTCCACATGCTGACGACCGAGGCGTTCAACGCGTTTTTGAAGACGTTGGAGGAACCGCCCGCGTATGCCAAATTCATTTTGGCCACGACCGAACGGCACAAGATTTTGCCGACGATTCTGTCGCGCTGTCAGATTTCGGACTTCAAGCGCATCAACACGGAAGACATCGTCAAGCACCTGCAGAAAATCGCGACGGCGGAAGGGCTGACGGCCGAGGAGGAAGCCCTGCGCATCATCGCCCAGAAAGCCGACGGCGGCCTGCGCGACGCGCTCTCGATGTTCGACCAGCTCGTCAGCTTCTCGAACGGGCAAGTGACGTACAACCAAGTCATTTCCCTGCTCAACATCCTCGATTACGACTATTACTTCCGCTTCACGGATTTGTTCTTAAAGGGGGATCACACGCAGATGCTGTTGCTGTTCAACCAGGTGCTTGACCAAGGCTTCGACGCCCAGCATTTCGTCAACGGCCTGAACCAACACTTCCGCAACCTGTTGCTTTCGCAGGACGCGCCGACGAGGCCGCTGCTGGAAATGTCGCCGGCCTTGCAGGAGCGCTACGGCCAACAGAGCGCGCAATGCCCGCCGCAGACGTTGCTCGACGGCATGACGCTCTGCACGCGTTGCGACCTGGACTACCGCGCCAGCAACAACAAACGCCTGCTCGTGGAGATGCTGCTGTTGCAAATCTGCGCGCTGTTCGGGCATTCGGTTTTTCCCTCCGTTGTCTCCAATCCGACGGAAGTAGAAGGTAAGCCTTCGAAGGAGACAACGGCCGAAGCTCCGTCGGC